>NZ_JBHLWN010000019.1:0-66524 GCF_042432825.1 Paenibacillus chartarius
CCAACAGCCCAAGACCGCCCAAGAAGGGCTGTCTTTCCGTCACCGAGGCGCCCCAACGACCCGAGACCGCCCAAGAAGGGCCGTCTTTCCGGCGCTGAAGCGCCCCAACAGCCGAAGACCGCCCAAGAAGGGCCGTCTTTTCGGCACCGAGGCGCCCCAACAGCCGAAGACCGCCCAAGAAGGGCCGTCTTTTCGGCACCGAGGCGCCCCAACAGCCCAAGACCGCCCAAGAAGGGCTGTCTTTCCGTCACCGAGGCGCCCCAACGACCGAAGACCGCCCAAGAAGGGCCGTCTTTCCGGCGCCGAAGCGCCCCAACAGCCCAAGACCGCCCAAGAAGGGCCGTCTTTCCGGCGCCGAAGTGCCACAACAGCCCAAGACCGCCCAAGAAGGGCCGTCTTTCCGGCACCGAGGCGCCCCAACGTCCGAAGACCGCCCAAGAAGGGCCGTCTTTTCGGCACCGAAGCGCCCCAACAGCCCAAGACCGCCCAAGAAGGGCTGTCTTTCCGGCACCGAGGCGCCCTAACGACCCAAGACCGCCCAAAAAGGGCCGTCTTTCCGGCGCTAAAGCGCCCCAACAGCCGAAGACCGCCCAAAAAGGGCCGTCTTTTCGGCACCGAGGCGCCCCAACAGCCCAAGAACGCTCAAGCATAGCAAGCCATTTGGCTGAGGAACTCCAAACAAAAAATCCATCGCCGGCGAACAGCCGACCATGGATTTTTCGTACTCGTCCGATTGAAGCCCCGTACCGCAAACCACAGCTACCTCGCACGCTCATCCCGACCGGATTCGAACGGAGTCGACACCGGGATGAACAGGTCGACAATCCCGATCACCAGCGCGGCAAGAATAGCACCGATAATGGTCGTCGACACTCCGCTGACGATGAACTGCGCCAGCCAAATGACCAGGGCGGATACGAGGAAGCCTACGATACCGCGGCCGAACGGAGTAATCCGTTTACCGAAGATCGCCTCGATAATCCAGGCGCCGACGGCGATCACAAGAGCCAAGAAGAACGCACTCCAAAATCCGCCGATTTGAAAAGCAGGAACGATCCAAGCAACAACCATCAATACCAAAGCCGATACAATAAACCTGACCAGATGTCCAAGAAAATGCATCGCGGTACCTCCCTTGTCGTGGTGTCGTTCTTTTGCGTTGCACACCATAGGATGCCCGGAAAAAATAATTGTACTCATCCTTGCATTCGCTTCCCTCCCGCAGCTTGGGGTATAATAAAAAAGATTGCAACAAGCAGGAGGCCCCGAAGCCATGAACATGAAGATACTCAAGACGCTTGAATACGAAAAGATCCTACATAGATTGCAAAATTACGCCGCGACTTCGCTCGGCAAAGAGCGGACGGAGCAGCTGCGTCCATCGGGCGATCTGGAGGAAGTGAAGCTTCGGCTCAAAGCGACCGACGAAGCGGCTAACGTAGACCGTCTAAAGGGCAATGCCCCGTTCGGCGGCATCCGCGATATCCGTCCGGCGCTTCATCGGGCTCGGGTCGGCGGCATGCTGAATGCAGCCGAGCTGCTCGACATCGCGACGACCTCCCACGGCTCCCGCCGGCTTAATAGGTTTCTTAAAGAAGTTAATGAGGAGTTTCCGATCCCGACGCTGCTGACCGTAGCCGAGCAGTTGAGCGAGCAGAAGCCGCTCGAAGACAAGATTAAGAGCTGCATCGACGATAACGCCGTCGTGGTCGACCAAGCTAGTCCCGATCTGGCCCGCATCCGAAGCGAGCTGCGCAGCGGCGAGGCGCAGGTCCGGAGCAAGCTGGAGCAAATGATCCGCAATCCGTCCATACAGAAGATGCTGCAGGACGTGCTCGTAACGATCCGCGGCGACCGCTTCGTTATCCCCGTCAAGGCGGAATACCGCTCGCATTTCGGTGGTCTCATTCATGACCAATCCGCTTCGGGAGCTACGCTCTTCATCGAGCCGGAATCGATCGTCAATTTGAACAATAGGCTCAAGGAGCTGCGGATGAAGGAAGAAGCGGAGATCGAGAAAATTCTCCGTCTTTTGTCTGCTGCCGTAGCCGAAGTCCATGAACAGCTGCTGACGGATACGGATTTGCTCGGGCTGCTCGATTTCCATTTTGCCAAGTCGGGTCTTGCCCGCGAGATGAAGGCGACGCTGCCGATGATGAATGACCGGGGCTTCCTCAAAATCAAGCGGGGCCGTCACCCGCTGCTGTCCGCCGAGAAAGTGGTTCCGCTCGACGTCGAGCTTGGCAATCAATATTCGACCATTATCGTCACGGGTCCGAATACGGGCGGTAAAACCGTCTCGCTCAAAACCGTCGGTCTGCTCAGCTTAATGGCCATGTCCGGCATGTTCGTGCCTGCCGAGGAGGGCTCTCAGCTGTGCGTGTTCGATGCAATCTACGCCGATATCGGCGATGAGCAAAGCATTGAGCAGAACCTGAGTACGTTCTCCTCCCATATGACGAATATTATTTCGATCCTTAAGGGGATGACGCCGAAAAGTCTTGTGCTGCTTGACGAGCTGGGCGCCGGGACCGATCCGGCCGAAGGCTCGGCGCTTGCGATCGCCATACTCGATTACATTCATCGCATGGGCTGCCGGATTATCGCGACGACGCATTATCCGGAGCTGAAGGCGTATGCATTCGAGAAGAAGGGCACGATCAACGCGTCAATGGAGTTCGATATCGCCACACTGAGCCCGACGTACCGTCTGCTCGTCGGCGTGCCGGGACGAAGCAACGCCTTCGCGATTGCCGAGCGGCTCGGCCTGATGCGGCCGATTATCGAGAGCGCCCGCGGTCATGTCGGCGAAGAGGATCAGCGCGTCGAATCGATGATCGCTACGCTGGAGGAGAACCGGCTTACGGCGGAGCAGGAACGGACGGAAGCGGAGCGCCTCCGCCGCGAGGTCGAGCAGCTTCGTACCCAGCTTCAAGCGGAGCGGAACGAGTTCAACGAGCAGCGCGACAAGCTGTTCGAGAAGGCCGAGCGCGACGCCAAGGAAGCGGTCGCCAAGGCGCGCCGCGAAGCGGAGGAAGTGATTGCGGAGCTGCGGCGGATGGCGCTCGAGGAGCGCGGCTCGTTCAAGGAGCATAAGCTGACCGAAGCGAAGCGCCGTCTCGAACAGGCCGAGCCGCAGCTGCGCAAGCGGAGCGGCGGCGGTCCCGTCGTCTCCAAGGAGAAGGCCGCCCAGCTGGAGAACGGCGACGAGGTGCGGGTGGTCCATTTGGGCCAAAAGGGGCACATTGTCGAGCTGGTCGGAGACGAAGAAGCGATCGTGCAGATGGGCATTATGAAGATGAAGGTGCGCCGCGATCAGCTGGAGAAGATCGGCGGTACGCAGAAGCCTGCCAAGCAGCCGCAGCGTACGGCAACGACCGTGAAGAGAACCCGGGACGACAATACGAGGATGGAGCTGGATATGCGGGGAATGAACCTCGAGGAGGCTCTTATTGAAGCGGACCGCTTCCTGGATGAGTCGTTCCTCGCGAATCTCGGCCAAGTGTATCTGATTCACGGCAAAGGCACCGGCATTCTGCGCAGCGGGATGCAGGATTATTTGCGGCGCCACAAGCATGTGAAATCGTACCGGTACGGCAATTACAACGAAGGCGGCAACGGGGTTACCGTTGTTGAGTTGAAATAAATCCCTCGGTTGGAACGGGGAGCGCGGCATACAATATAAGGGACAATGCTTGATCATCTGGAGGTCCTAAGTATGGATCGTCGAACCGCTCCCTGCACCGCACCCGAAACCGGTTATTTATGGCTAAATTATATGACGGACAGCATGACCGTCCAGCTATTGCGCCATATGCACGCTCATTGTCAGGATGCTGATATCCGCGACATTCAGCTGCAAGTTCGGCAATTGGCGGAGGAACGGCTAACCCGGACCGCCAAGCTGTTAGAAGACGAACAGGCAGCACTGCCGAACGGCTTTACGCAGCAGGATGTAAACGTAAACGCTCCCCGGTTGTTCTCGGACGACTTTACGCTGCTGCTGTTATATCACATGACCAACCGCAGCCTAGTCGTCTGCGCTAAAGCGCTGGCCATGGTGGTGCAGCCCGGGGTCCACGATTATTTTACGGCCTGCATGCGCGACACGGTGGAGATTGGCACCCGGACCAAAGCTCATCTGCTGAGCAAAGGGCTGCTTTCCGCTCCCCCGTTTCTTCATGCATCCGCCGGAGCTCGTCCGGAACAGCGGGAGTCGTTCCTGCAAGGCTATTTCGGCCGCGGCAGAACGATGAACGCGCTCGAAATCGCGAACGCGTTTCACAATATTCAAATGAATACGGTCGTACGGACGGTTATGCTCGGATATGCCCAAACGGCACAGCTGCCGGAAGTGCGCAAGCTTCTGGCCAAAGCCGTGCACAGGACGAAGGATGAGGCCGAAGCCTTCCGCAAAAAGCTCGAAGAGGAGCAATTATCCGTAACACCGCTGTCGGACAGCTTTGTGACCGATTCGAAAGAGCCTCCGTATACCGATAAGCTCATGATGTTCCATGCTTCGCTTGTTAACGGTTCAAGTATCGAGCAATACGGCTTCGGAATGGCTTCAAGTATTCGGAGCGATTTGGGGGCGGCGTACGAGAAGATGATGTCATCCATTCTTCACTTTGCCGACGATGGAGCGCGTCTGATGATCGATCGGCGCTGGCTGGAGATGATGCCGTCTGCGGCCGACCGGAGGGAACTACAGAAGGTTTAGGAGTGAACCCATTGCTGCTTCGTGCTGCCGAAGAGCAGGATTTGCCTGCTATTACTAACATTTATAACGATGCCATCGTCAATACGACGGCCGTCTATCATTACGAGCCGCAGACGCTGGACAACCGTCTGCAGTGGTTCCGGGAAAAGCGTATCGGCGGCTTTCCGCTGATCGTGCTGGAGCAGGAGGGCCATGTCGCCGGTTTTGCGACGTACGGCCCTTTTCGCGCTTGGCCGGCATACAAATATACGATCGAGCATTCGCTGTACGTGGATCGCCAATACCGGGGCCAAGGAGCGGGCCGGACACTGCTGCAGGAGCTGATCCGGCTTGCCGCTCGCGAAGGTTATGCGACGATGGTGGCGGGTATCGATGCCTCCAACGAAACGAGCATCGCTCTGCATAGGAAGCTGGGCTTCACTCACTCCGGAACGATCCGCCGCGCCGGCTTCAAGTTCGGCCGCTGGCTCGACCTGGCCTTCTATCAGCTGGACCTGGACGGTCCGGCCGAGCCGCGCGACGGATAGCCGCTTAAACGGCCGAGCCATTTCGCTACCGCGTCAAATAGTCGCGGATGCCGTCGGCGAACCGGATTTCGCTTACGTCATAGTCGCGGGTGAACCGGTTACCGTCGCGGCAAATATTTTCCTCAAGCAGCATGATCAATTGATCTCTCGTAATCGGGAAGCCAGGCATGCGATGCAGGGCGTTTACCAGCGGCTTGGTAACGAAGAGCGGCACATGCAGCAGATTTAACCGCTGCTTCCCGAGCGCACGGCCGATTTCCTTGAGCATGCCCGTAAACGGAATTTGCTCCGGCCCTCCCACCTCGTAAGCCTCGTTCAGCTTCTCCGTATGCAGAGCCTTCGCAAAAATATCCGCAACCGTGCGGATCGATACCGGCTGCATCCGGTACAGGCCGCTGCCGAAAACCGGTGTAACCGGCGCCTTGACGATGCCTTTGAGCATATTAACGAATTCGTCGCCGGGACCGAAAATAACGGACGGGCGAAAAATAACATGGGCAATTCCGCTTGCTCGGAGCCTTTGCTCGGCGTCCCATTTTGACCGGTGATAGCCGCTGACGGCGCCTTCCCGCGCACCGAGTGCGCTCATGTGGACGAAGCGCGGTACCCCGGCCTCCTTCGCCGCGTCGACGAGCCGTCCGGTTCCTTCGGCATGAATTCGCTGAAACGTAACGCCCCGGCCCGGCTTCTCGCGAATGATGCCGACGAGATGGATCACGGCATCGGCACCTCGAAGCGACTCGCTATAGCTTGACGGCTCGAGCAAATCTCCGTGGACTTCGACGATTTTCCCGGCAGCCTTCGGGTTAGCGCTTGTAAGCGCGGTTTTCCTACGGACAAGACAGCGTACCTCATGCCCTTCCTCCAACAGCTTCTTGAGTACGGCCGCCCCTACATAGCCGGTAGCGCCGGTCAGGAAAACGATCATAATGAGCCCTCCTCCCGAATATTTCCTAATTTCCACTATACCACCAAAAGCCTGCGTCATAAAAAAATGAAACTTGAGTCGATGCGAATGCGTATGTAGGAGTGTGACCACGCTTAGAACCTTTTACAGATAATCCACTCAGGAGGATGAATCACATGGGAATTTTTAAAAGATTGCGCGACCTTACGGCGGCTACGATTAACGATCTGCTCGACAAAGCGGAAGACCCGGTCAAGATGCTGAACCAGTTCCTGCGCGACATGGAAGAAGATATTGTTGAAGCGGAGTCGGCGGTAGCGAAGCAGATTGCCATCGAGAAGAAGTTCCAGCAGCAGTACCTGGAAGCCGAAGAGATGGTCCAGAAGCGCGAAGAACAAGCGCTCAAGGCGCTGGAGCAGGGCAACGAAGACCTTGCGCGGCGCGCGCTGCAGGATAAGAAGGAGCATCAAGCCCGTTACGACGAGCTGAAGCGTCAATACGACATCGCCAAGGCGAACGCCGACAAGCTTCGCGATCAGCTCGGCGAGATGAAAGACGAATTCACGAAGATGAAGAACAAGCGCGAGCTGCTCGTTGCCCGTGCGGAAGCGGCGAAAGCGCAGAAGCAAATCAACCAGGCGATTTCCGGCTTCGGTGTGGACAATGGAGCGAAAGGCTTCTCCCGTATGGAAGAGAAGGTGCTTCAGATGGAAGCCGAAGCGCAGGCAAGCGGCGAGCTCGTAAGCAAGAACCGGTCCCTCGACGACGAGCTGGAGAAGCTGAACAAGAACGACGGTGTCGACGATGAGCTGGCCGCTCTGCGGGCGAAGCTCGCCGAGAAGAAGCAGTCGTGATATAATCTATAGGTAAAGTAAGCCGAGAGACTGAAGCCCCCCTTCAGTCTCTTCCGTTGTGTACGTAACCGTTTTGCCGGTCGGTGGATAGATGCGGAAGGGGGAGACTGCGGTGCAGGACGAGGTGGAACGTTTGCTTAGCAATCCGTTTATCGGCACGCTTGCGTATTTTTCCGTGGCGGCGCTGGCTCTGGTCGTATTCATGGTAATCTTTGGCATGATCACCCGGTACAACGACTGGGAGGAGATCAAGAAGGGCAATGTGGCGGTAGCCATGTCGGCCGGCGGGAAAATATTCGGGATCTGCAATTTATTCCGGTTCGCGATTCTGAACAACGATACGATCTGGCATTCGCTCATATGGGCCGGCTACGGCTTCGGGCTGCTGCTCGTGTCGTACTATTTGTTCGAGCTGCTGACGCCTCTGTTCAAGGTGGATGCCGAGATTCAGAAGGATAACCGGGCGGTGGGGCTGCTGTCGATGATGATCTCGATTTCGATTTCCTATGTGATCGGAGCATGCGTAACATGAAATATTTATATACGACGCTGCTTGCGCTGTCGGCGGTATTTCTCGCCGTCGGCGTTTATTACTTTTTTACTTACTCGCAGTAAACAGGGGCGCGTGACGAACGAACGGCTGAGCCACGGCGCTCCGACCTTCTTCATTCGGGACAAGCTGAGCTTCTTGACCTTACAGGACGATGGCCACGATGCGGCAGCGAGATACAGATACATCATGCAGGAAAGGAACGATCACGTTGAGCGAACAGGATACGACGATTTGCCCATGGTGCCAGACCGAAATTACGTGGGATCCGGACCTCGGACCGGAGGAGATATGCCCGCACTGCTATAACGAGCTGAGCGGTTATCGCAGCATTCAGGTGAATTTGAAGCCGAGCAGTGCGCGCAGTGCGGAGCTGGAGCTTGATGAAGACGATGAGGACGACCTGCTGGACGAGGACGAATGGGATGGTCTGGACGTACCGGAGGCGGAGTGGCTGGATGGCGACGAGCTGGACAGCTACGGCGAAGCGGTGCAAGCCTGCATCGAACAGCAGGAGGAGGCGCCGGAATGTGTCGCCTGCCGCGAGCTGATGCTGCATGCCGGCGACCGGGAGATCGCCGCCGACGGCTATACGCCGGTTGTTCCGCTGCCGCTGGGCAAGCCGTTCCTGCAAGCGCCGTATAAGCTTCAAGTGTATGTATGTCCGTCCTGCTTTAAAGTGGAGACCCACCTCGGCGAAGCGGACCGGCTGCTGATGGTGGAGGCGCTGAAAGATGCCGCTTCGAAACGCTGACCTTTGGGTCGGCGTTTTTTATTCGGCGTTAGAAGCTTTGGCGGAGGAGCGGGGCCGGAAAAATGGGGCGGTTCGGATTAGCGGGACGAAAGTGCTTTGATGTTACGCATAAACGATTTAGCCTGCCAGCCGGGTATGGCCGCAGCCGGCTGCCAATATTGCCCATCGCCCGCATTCGCCTAATGTTTCCTTGCCGATTGGGGTAGTTTAACAAGTGCTATCTCTACAAGGAAGAGGATGAAGCCTTATGCAGCGCGACCAAGTGAAAACCAGGTTTTTTCCCGGGCTGCGCAAGCCCGAGTCCCATAGCCAAGTTACCCCGGGTGAAGAAGATGCCCTGCAGGCGATGCTGGAGGCCGAGCGGCGCGGCCGGTTTTCGGCGCAGCCGATTTTGCTTCTACTCTTAAACGGCCTGTTCGCCGCGGCCAACGCTCTGTCGGGAACATTCGTCGGGGTTTATTTGTGGAAGGTGAAAAGCGATTTTACGATGATCGGCATCTTTACGCTCTGTATCCATCTGACGATGGCGCTGACGTTCTGGCTCGCCGGCAAATGGGTGAAGGAAGCGAACAAGATGCATGCGCTCCGGCTCGGCGTTGCCGTATCGGCGGCGTTCTATTTGCTGGTGCTTGTTCTGGGTCCGAAGGCCGTGTCGTACATTTGGCTTCTGGGCGGGGCGCAAGGCCTCGCGTCGGGCTTCTTCTGGCTGAGCTTCAATGTCGTGTATTTCGAGGTGACGGGGCCAAAGACGCGCGACCGATTCAACGGCTGGGCCGGGCTGCTCGGTTCGACGGCAGGGATTATAGCGCCGTGGCTGTCGGGCTTTATTATCGTACACATGCCGGGGACGACGGGGTACCGGACAATATTTTCGGTGTCGCTCGGCATTTTCCTGATCGGCGTCATCGTCAGCTTCTTCCTGCGCAATCGGCAGGTACAGCGCAATTATGCGTGGAGCTATCCCGTAACGTGCTTGAAGCAGCCGGGAACGCCTTGGCGAAGAGTTACGGCAGCGCTCGTAGCCCAAGGGTTCAGGGAAGGCGTATTCGGCTTCGTGATCGGATTGCTTGTCTACATCTCTACGGCGGACGAAATGAAGCTGGGCAACTTTGCGCTGATTACATCGGCCGTATCCTTCGTCAGCTATTGGCTTGCCGGACGGCTGCTGAAGCCGAGCCTGCGCAAATGGGGGATGCTCGCGGGTGTGCTGGCGGTTACGCTTGTCGTCGCGCCGTTCTTCTGGCAAGTATCGTATGTGACGCTGATCATCTTCGGGATTGGGACCGCATTGTTCATGCCGCTGTTCACGATCCCGATGACGTCGTCCGTGTTCGATCTGATCGGCAGCGATGACGAAAGCGCGGAGCGCCGTGTCGAGCTGATCGTTATGCGCGAGCTGGCGCTGAACACAGGGCGGGTGCTCGGCACGCTGCTGTTCGTCGCGGTTACGTTCTGGACGAAGGCGCCGCTCTTCTTCACGACGCTGCTGTTCGTGATCGGCTGCTCGCCGCTCTTCAGCTGGTGGTACATGCGACACCAATTTGCCGGCACCGCGCGCGCCGCTTGACAATGGGAAGCAAGCCGCGGCAAGATAGAGTCACATGCGGGCTTGAGCGGGTCCCAAGGCATGCGGGGAGGAAGGAACATGACAGGCAAAGCGTCACGCAAAATGGTAAGCAGCATCACGGAGCTCATTGGCGATACGCCGGCTGTGCGGATCAACCGGCTCGTCGGCGAGGACGATGCGGAGCTGTATGTGAAGCTTGAATATTTCAATCCGAGCGGCAGCGTAAAGGACCGGGCGGCGTACAATTTGATCGCCGAGGCGGAGAAGGACGGCAGGCTGCGCCCGGGGGCGACGATCATCGAGCCGACGAGCGGCAACACAGGCATCGGTCTTGCCATGAACGCCGCCGCGAAAGGCTATAAGGCAATTCTCGTGATGCCGGACAATATGACGAAGGAACGGATCAATTTGCTCAAGGCGTACGGGGCGGAGGTAGTGCTGACCCCGGCTGCGGAGCGGATGCCCGGTGCGATCCGCAAAGCGCAGGAGCTGCACGGCCGCATCCCGGGCAGCTTCGTGCCGCAGCAGTTCGAGAATGCGGCGAACCCGGACATACACCGAAGGACGACGGCGCCGGAAATTCTCGAGCAGATGGAAGGGCGGCTCGACGCTTTCGTGGCGACGTCCGGAACGGGCGGCACCATTACCGGCACCGGTGAAGTGCTGCGCGAACGGCTGCCGGGCATTCGTATTTACGTCGTGGAACCGGCGGGCTCGCCGGTGCTGTCGGGCGGGGAGCCCGGCCCGCACAAGCTGGTCGGTACGAGTCCCGGCTTCGTCCCGAAGATTTTGAATACCGGCATTTACGATGAAATCGTACAGGTGCGGGATGAAGACGCGCTGGAGACGATGCGGCAGCTGGCCGCACGGGAAGGTATTCTTGTCGGACCGTCGGCGGGGGCGTCGGTATGGACCGGCGTGCAGGCAGCGCGCAAGCTGGGCAAGGGCAAACGGGTGCTGTGCATCGCTCCGGATACAGGGGAGCGCTATCTCAGCATGGGGTTATTTTGACGAATGGCCTGTCGACTCCGATAATCGGGGTGGGCGGGCTGTTTTTTTGGCTGAGGATGGGATTGTTCACGTGAACAATTGCATAGCGGCGCCATGCTTGGAAATGCTCCCGAATGCTCCCAAGATGGTTGCTGTTCATCCTAATCCGATCGTAGTACCATGAGGAGCATGATCAATCGGTCGGAAAGGTGAGAGCGGAACATGTTCAAACAGAGTCATGCGTTAAGTAAGAGTCAGCGGTTCTTGATACGCAGCGTGCTCATTATCGTCATCGGTCTCTTCATCAATCAATTGCTTCAAACGCTGGGCAGCATCGTGCTGGCGCGGGTGCTGGACGATCCGCAGCAGTTCGGCGAAGCGAACCTGCTGCTGCAAATTTTCGGCATGGTAGGGCTGTTTCTTAATGTAGGGTTCAACTCTGCACTAGTATATCAGTTCTCGACGGATGCGGAGCAGGCGCGACGGAACGATTTTCGCTATGCCTTGGTGGGAAGCGCTTTCTTCGGGGTTGTCGTCTCCTTGCTCGTAGCGGCGCTGTCGCCGCTGCTGGCCGGTGTGTACCATCTTCCTAACCTGCAGGGTGCGCTCGTCATCTGCTCGATCATGCTGATCTTCAATTCCGTGCTGAATATGGGCGTTTCCGCCTTTGCCGGCAACCGCGATTTCAGCAAGCAGGCGTTCTTCATGGTGCTGACGACAACGTTTTCCACGTTAGGGACGATTGTCGGCGTTGTGCTGCCGCTGAAGGAAGGCGATTTTCTGTGGGGCATTTCGTTCTGGATGGGCATCGGGGCTGCGATTACGGCCACTTTGGTCGGGCTGCAAGCGCAGAGAGTGCATAAGCCCGACTGGATCGGCCCGGTACCGCTGAAGGAGCTCCGCCGCATGATGGCGTACGGCGTGCCGATGTGGGCGGGAAATATCGCCAAGGCGTTCCAGCAGCCGTTCCTGGTGATGGTGATCGGTTCGGGCTCGGTCGCGGCGGTCGGTTATTTGGCGAACGGGCTCCGCATTACCGGCTTCATCGGTATTGTGACCTGGGCTTTTATGATCGTAACCTTCCCGTTCGTCGCCGAAAGCTCGCAGAACTGGGTGGAGAGCAAGCGCCGCGGCATGCTGTGCATCCGCTACAACAACTATATTTTGTATCCGCTGACGCTGCTCATCTGCCTGTTTCCGAACGAAATTAACGGGGCTTTGTTCGGCACGAGCTATTCGTCGCAAGAATCGGGCATCTACATTATTTTGCTGGCGCTTGGGGTGCTGTTCTCCTCGGTTGGGCGACTTGGCGGCAGCATCTTGGCCGGCATCGGACGGACGAAAGCGAACTTCTGGGTTATGATCGTCGCCGGCATCGGAGTGGTGGGCATCGTTCCGTTCATCGCAGCGGCGCACCCTGTGCTGTCGGTAAGCATTTACACTGGCGGCTGGGCGCTCTCGGCCCTGTGCACAATATGGTTTTTTCACTATGAGGGCTTCGTGCTGGATTGGCGCAAAGCGTACGGGGAGCCTCTCTTGCCGACGGCGGCGATGGGAGTCATGCTGGAGATCGGGCAGTGGACCGGAGCATGGTTCCCGTTGTTCATCGCGGTCGGCGTCGCTTTACTGGTGCTCGGCACGCTGTACCTCGAGCGGAAGGACGCGGCTTCAGGCGCCCGGATATCGGCGGTGAAGCCGTAGTCAAATTTTACAATATTCTATCATTTTCACTCTTGTTTTCGTGCTAGAATAGTAAGGATGCCATAACATCCTAAATTCTAGTAGTGATGGAGGAAGATGATGAAGAGAGTGAATCTATGGAAGTCGTCGTTCTTGAAGACGACGCTGGCGCTTGCCCTCGCGCTGCCTGTCTCGACGGCGGTCGTGAGCGGCTTGAGCCCGGCGCATGCCGAAGGCCCTGCCGATCCGGCACCGTTCATTAACGCGAGAGTCGTTAACGACAATGCCGGGAAAAAAGTATTGTTCGACAACACGCACGGCCAGACGGCCGGAGCGGCGGATTGGGTTATTGACGGAGCCTTCTCGGATTTCGGGAACGCCTTGGCCGATAACGGGTACTATGTGAAGGAGCTGCGCAAGGCGGCGCCTATAACGTTTGACGATTTAAAGGACTACAACGTCTTTGTCATCCCGGAAGCGAACATTCCTTACAAGCAGAGCGAGCAGGCCGCCATGAAGCAGTATGTGGAAAACGGCGGCAGTATTTTCTTCATCGGCGACCATTATAATGCGGACCGCAACAAGAACCGTTGGGACGCTTCGGAAGTGTTCAACGGCTACCGCCGGGGCGCCTGGACGGATCCTGCTAAGGGGATGAGCGACGAGGAGCGGAATTCGCCGGCGATGCAGGGCGTTACGAGCTCCGATTGGCTGTCGGAAAACTTCGGTGTGCGGTTCCGCTACAATGCGCTAGGCGACGTGATCGCTAACGATATTGTCGCACCGGAGCAGGCATTCGGCATTACGAACGGCGTGTCCACGGTCGCTATGCACGCGGGCTCGACGCTGGCGATTACGGATCCGGCGAAGGCGAAGGGCATCGTATATGTCCCGCAGACGAACGAAGCGTGGGGCAACGCCGTCGACCAAGGCGTATACAACGACGGCGGACGCGCGGAAGGCCCATACGTGGCTGTAGCGAAGACAGGGGCCGGCAAAGCTGCGTTCATCGGGGATTCTTCTCCGGTGGAGGACATCTCGCCCAAATATCTTCGTGAGGAAAATGGCGCTGCGAAGACGACCTACGACGGCTTCAAGGAAGAGGACGACGGCGCGCTGCTCGTGAACCTCGTCAACTGGCTGGCGAAATCCGAATCGTATACAAGCTTGTCGCAGGTGCCGAATTTGCAGCTGGATCAGCCGACGGCGCTGCTGCCGTTTGAGGCGCCTGCCGCCTCGACGGAGCCGGCGCCGGAGCCTTGGTCGACGCCTGCCGCCGGTTACAAGTGGTGGGATATGACCACGTTCAAGCCGGGCTCCTACGGCGGTCCGACGATTGAGGCCAATCCGAAATACAGCTTTGTGCATCAAGCGCAGCTGCCGAACGCCGAGCAGTTCCAAATTCGCGTGGTCGGCGAGAACCTGAAGGCGGGCGCTACGCTGACGGGCTTCCAGGTCGGCATTTACTTGACCGGCGGAACCCAAGTGGCGCAGGTGCAGAATGCCGACGGCACGTGGCCAAGCTCTTACGGCTACAGCACGGCGTTCAGCTTGACGGCGGACAGCAACGGACGCGCTACGAAAACGTTGACGATCCGCATAAAGCCTGGCACAAGCGGAGCGGCGAATTTGCGCATTCGGCAGGGCAGCACCAACTTAACGACGACTCCGGTGACGCTGGCCAATGTACCGGCTGAGCCGCTGCCGCCGGACGGTCCGGTCGAGCCGGCGCTCATTACGATCGCGGAAGCCCGTACCAAAGCGGAAAAAACGGCAGTTACGGTGGAAGGCGTCGTCACGACGGAGCCGGGTTCGTTCGGCGGGCAGGCCTTCTATCTCCAAGATTCTACTGCAGGCATTTATGTGTTCCAGAGCCAAACCGGGTTCCATCAAGGCGACAAAGTGAAAGTGACGGCTCCGCTTGCTCTATTCAATACGGAGCTGGAGCTGGCGAACCCGACGTCGATTAAGAAGACGGGGACGGCTCCGCTGCCGGCAGCAGCGCCGGTTGCAGCGGTGAATGACGCGAATCAAGGCCAGCTGGTGAAGCTCGAGAACGTCACAATTACAAATATTGTCACGGCTTCGCCGGCCGGTTCGTTCGAGTTCGACGCCGTATCGGGAGCGGTCAGCAACCACGTTCGGGTTGACGGACGCACGGGGCTTACGCTCAGCAATTTCCCTTACAAGGAAGGTCAGCAGGTGAGCATTACGGGTGTCAGCGCGATATTCCGCGGAGCTTATCAGCTGAAGCCGCGCGGGCTCGCGGATTTCGCTTTGTCCGATACGGCGGCGCCTGTGACGACGGCGCAGCTGTCGGCTGAGCCGAATGCGGCCGGCTGGCATCGGGAAGACGTTACGGTGACATTGACGGCAGCGGATGAAGGCGCCGGCGTTGCGGGGACGAAGGTACGTTTGAACGGCGGGGAATGGTCCGCCTATACCGCACCGGTGGCGGTGACCACCGAGGGTGTAACTACGGTGGAGTACTTCTCTACGGATGCTGCAGGCAATGCCGAGCAGGTGAAGTCGCTGCAGGTGAAGCTGGATAAGAGCTCGCCGGTATCCGCAGCCGCTGCGTCCCCGGCGCCGAATGCTAGCGGATGGGTGAACCAGGATGTAACGGTGACGGTCGCTTCGACGGATTCCGGTTCAGGTGTGGCAGAAGTGCAGGCTAAAGTGGATGACGGCGGTTGGACGGTATACGGCGCGCCGCTGGCAGTAACTGCCGAGGGTGAACATGAAGTTGAATATTTTGCTGTAGATGCTGCGGGCAATGCGGAGGCCGTTCAATTGCTGCGAGTACGCATCGACCGTACGGCTCCTACTGCCGTTCTGCTGCAGTCGGGCCAAGCGGTGCACGATGTCGTGTACTCCGATACGCTGCAATTTACGCTGACGGCGGAGGATGCGCTGTCCGGCGTTGCGGTTCGCAAGCTGACCGTGGACGGGGCCGAGGTGCAATCCGGTCAAACGCTTCCGGCTTCGCAGCTGGGAATGGGCGCCCATACAGTTGCTTATGTGGTTGAGGATGCGGCAGGCAACAAGACGGAGATGAGCTATTCCTTCGTTGTAAGTACAAGCTTTGCTGCCGTGAAGGCTGTGATTGCAGGGCTTGACGCCGATGGCCATTTCAAGAACAAGGGCGTGCGCAAATCGCTCGAGGCAAAGCTGGAGCAGGTAGAATCCAAGCTGCAGAAGAACGACCGAATTCAAGCTCTCAAGCATCTGGACAAGCTTGTCGAAGATATTGCGAAGGATGCGGACAAGGGCGATCTGACGCGGGATGCCGAAGCAGTTCTGCTGCAGCATCTGGCCGCTCTGCGCATGGATATCGGTAAATAATCGTTTAGCTTCCTTGAAGGCCTTCCTTTCGTTTGCCGTGCGGCGGGCGGTAAGGAAGGTCTTTTTCTTTGCATGCAAAACGCCCGCAAATCGGCAGCGGCATGGCTGCGAAGTGCGGGCATTAAGTTTGGGTACCGTTACAGTTCGGCCACCTGCGCCTGACTGCCGCCGGTCAGCCGCTCCGTCGAGTACACTTGCTTGATCGGAACGGCAATGAGAGCGGTAATGGCCGCTTTGACGGCATCAGGGATCAAGAACGGCAAGCAGCCCTGTACAAATGCCGCCGACATGGACATCTGCTTCACCTGGGCGTACCAAGGAACGCCTCCGGCATACACGAGCCAGGAGCCGAACAATTCCGCTGCCGCGAAGGTAAGCAAAAAAGCTTTCGTGCCGGCGCCCTGGGCTCGTCTCACCATCAAACCGATCAGCAGTGAGGCGAGGGGCCACGTCAAAATATAGCCTCCGGTTGCTCCGAGCAGCACCGATATTCCGCCGAAGCCGCCGATCATCGGCAGGCCGAGTGCGGTAAGCAGGACCACCAGGAAAATGCTCAAGAAGCCGTACAGCGGTCCGAGAAACACACCGGCCAGCATGACGACAAGCGTCTGCAGCGTAATCGGCACCGCTGAGCCGGTTACCTGCACCTTAATGAACGAAACCATCACCAGCAATGCCGCAAATAGAGAACTCATGACAAGACCGCGAATCGATAACTGTTTCATCGTTTTCCAATTCCTCTTTTCTTGGTATAATGGGTTCGACTTAATTGTTAACTTGATTTCTTGATTTGTGGTTGACAATACATTTGCGAGTATAGCATACAATTTGACTGGGTAAAAGAGGGGATTTTCATGAATGGCACGAGTGGACGGATGTTCCGGCTTCAAGGTGTGAATGTCGCTTTTCATACGCCGCAAGGGCTGCAGCATGTGCTGAAGGACATCAGCCTCGACATCGCAGCAGGGGAGTGGGTTGCGTTGGTCGGCCGCAACGGCAGCGGCAAGAGCACGCTGGCCAAAGTGCTGGCGGGCCGGCTCCCTCTCTCCTCCGGTGTGCTGGACATTTCGGCGGAAGTCCGGTCGCAGCTTGTGTTTCAAAATCCGGAGGCGCAGCTCGTCGGGGATACGATCGGTGAAGACATCGCGTTCGGGTTGGAAAATGCCGCCGTCGAACGCTCCTCCATGCCCGGGCGCATAGCCGAAGCGATGAAGCAGGCCGGGCTCCGGATGCCGCTCGATAGGCCGGTGAAGGAGCTGTCCGGCGGGCAGAAGCAGCTGCTCGCCGCCGCCGACTGCCTTGCGCTGCGGCCGAACGTATTGATCTGGGACGAGGCGACGTCGATGCTTGATCCGCACGGACGGCTCAGGCTCCTGCAGACGGCGCGGAAGCTGCATGCAGACGGTGTGACGATCATATGGGTGACGCAGCTGATGGAGGAGCTGGCGGCGGCACAGCGGGTCGTTGCCTTAGAGGATGGACGAATGGTCTACGAGGGAGACAATCGGAGGTTCTTCTACGATGCGCTCGGCGGGGATGGGGAAGCGCCTTGCGAACGGATCGGCTTCGCGGCGCCGTATGCCGTTCAGGTGGCGAGGCGGCTGCTCGCGTCCGGACACCGGCTGAGCGTCAAACCGATTGACGCTTCCGAGCTAAGCGGGGCGGTGACTGCGTTATGCCGATAATCGCTAAGGGATTGGAAGTTGTGTTGTCTGGAAAAACGGGGCCCCGCCCGCTCTTCAGGGACCTGTCGCTGACGCTCGAAGACAGACAAATTACGCTGCTTGTCGGAGTGACCGGATCGGGTAAATCGACACTGCTTGATGCGCTGTCCGGGCTGCGTCCGCTGGATAAAGGTACGGTGGAGATTGACGGGCTGCCGCTTTGGACTAAGGGGAAGCGCGTCAACCGGGACGCGAACCGAAAGCTGGGGGCGGTGTTTCAGCAGCCGGAGCAGGGGCTGTTCGCGCCTACCGTGCGCAAGGAGCTGCAATACACGCTGCGGCCCTTATCGCTCCCGAGTGACGCTGCCGAGCAGCGGATCGCCGAAGCGCTTCGCACGGTGGAGCTGCCGCCCGGCATTCTGGAGCGCTCTCCGTTCCTGCTCAGCACGGGACAGCAGCGGCGGGTCGTCCTGGCGTCCGCCGATGCTGCGAAGCCGTCCTGGCTGTTCCTGGACGAGCCGACGGCGGCGCTCGATCCGGCCGGCGCAGCGGCGGTGACGCGCTGGCTGACGAGGCTGCGCGCCGAAATCGGCTGCGGCATGGTCGTGGCTACGCACGATCTGGATACGTTCCTGCCGCTGGCCGACCGCGTGCTTGTGCTGGAGGGCGGCGCGCTTGCCGCCGACGCGTCACCGGCCGAGCTGGCTGCGCGGCCGGAGCTGCTGCTGCAGGCCGGCGTCGGGCTGCCGGCCTATATCGAGACCGCTGTGCTGCTGCGCCATGCGGGGATTGCCGCCGCCGCGACCCCGTCGGCGGCAGAGCTCGCCGAAGCGATTGGCTGCGCGATACAAAGCGCCAGCCGCTCGCCGGCTGCGGGCGCAGTTGCACTCCTTGATTCTGCCGCAGAGGGTCAAGCAGGCGCGGAAGCGCAGCCGCAAGGGATTGGGCAGGAGCGGATAGTCTGGCGCGAGGCGGCTCGAAATCGGGAAGCGGGGCGCGTTGCAGTGCGGGAGAAACGAGCGGAGTGCGATGTAGAGCTGAAGAGGGAAGCGGACGCTGTGCAGGCGGGGACAAAGCACGACGCGGAGCAGGCGAAGATAGAGCTCGATACAGCGCCAGCGGGGAAAAAGTACGATGCGGAGCAGGCGAGGACAGAGTACGATGCGGCGCAGGCGGGGACTGAGCTCGATGCAGCACAAGCGGGGACAGAGTACGATGCAGCGAAGGCGGGGACAGAGTACGATGCGGCGCAAGCGGGGACAGAGTACGATGCGGCGCATGTGGGGACTGAGCTCGATGCGGAGCAGGCGAGGACAGAGTACGATGCAGCGAAGACGGGGACAGAGTACGATGCGGCGCAGAAGCGGGTGTCGGAATGTGCTGCAGCGCTCGAACAGCCGGACATGGCAGGGCCGACTCTGGGGCGGCCGTTCTGGAAAGCGCCGCAAGACGCGTTGGAGCGGCTCGATCCGCGTGCGAAGTGGCTGTTCCTCGTACTGGTTACAAGCGGAATTATGCTGCAGCGGACGTGGGCGGGCTTGGCTTGGAGTGCTGCGGGAGCAATTGTACTCTCCCTCGCAGTACGGTTCCCGCTTCATCGCTATAGCAAGCTCTGGGCCGGCTATTTGCTCGTTACAGGCATTTCTATGGCGCTGGCCGGCGCGCAGTGGGGAGAACTGTTTCGGGGAGAGCCGGGGTGGTTCTCGTCGGAGCATGCGCTCGCGACGGCGTTGTCGGTTTTGCGTTTTCCGCCTGCGATCGTACTGGGGCTGCTGTTCGCGCGAACGACGAGTCCGATGCAGGTTAAGCGCGGGCTTGAGCAATCGCTCGGACGGATAGCTCCGCTGCGTGTTCCGGTAGAGCTGCTGACGTTTTGCACGGCCATGCTGTTTCGCTTCGTTCCGCTGCTCACCGGTCTATGGGAGCGCTTCTCCCGCATCGTCCGGATGCGCGGCAAATCGCGGGCGAAGCCCGGCTCCGTCGGCGTCCGGGACGTGCCTGCCGTCTTGACGCCGCTGCTCGTTACATCGTTTCAGCTCGCCGAGCAGCTGGCCGATGCCGTCGAGGCGCGCGGCTATGTGCTTGGCCAAACGAGGACCTCGAGCGTAAGGCTAAAGCTGAGCCCTGCCGATTGGTGGACGATGCTCATCGGTACGGGATTGCTGATCGGATTGATTTTGCTGGGATAGGGTGGGGGAAGCCGTATGGAAAGGACCGTTAAGCTGAGGGGACATCACTTGCTGTGCATGCTGGGCTATCGGGGGATGGGATATTCGCCCGCTTATGCGGAGAACATGTCGGCCGTACATGAGAGGCTGCGTGCAAAACCGGGGACGGAGATCGAGCTGGTTGCGGGGCCGGACGACCTGTGCGTCTGTTTTCCGGCGGACAAGCCGTACCATTGCGATGCCGATTCGGTTCATCGTAAGGACGCATTGGTGCTCGCGCACCTCGGCTTCAAGCTGGGCGAGACGATGCCGTGGGCGGAGGTGCTGCGCAGGGTGGCGGAGCGGGTCCGCCCGGAACATATTCCGCAGTGGTGTGCGACTTGTCCGTGGCTGTCCTACGGGGTATGCGAGGAAGGTGTGCGCATCGTGAAAGATGGAGGCGGGCTGCGGGAGCTGCCGGAAGCGTGATTTTACATAAAAGTAACATGGTTCGGGTTGAATAATTATGCAACTAGGTGTATATTTATAAGTGTAAATCCGACTTGGAAGGTGAAGCCCCGTGATTATCGCTTATGAATATAGTACGCCTACGAATGAACAAATGACACGGCTCGGCTGGCCGGCAGGCCATATCCAGCAAAGCATCTCCGACGTATCCGTAGTCGCATACGACGGCGAAGAGCCGGTCGGCTTCGGCTACGTAACGGCAACTGACGGTACCGGAGCAAGCAGCTGCTGTATACAAGTCCATCCGGACTACGCCGCGCGGCAGATCGACGCCAATATCCGCAAGCTGCTGCTCGTGCGCAGCATGAAAATGAAACAGCCTCAAGCCGTGTGCGAGGTAAGCTGATTCGGCGCGTGACGGGAAGACGGCTCATCGCTGCTGGAAAATAGCTCCGCGTTTCAAATGAAAAAGCTTCCAGTCCTATTGTGAAAGTGGGGGAATGGAAGCTTCTTTTACTGTATTGCGAAATGTTAAACCGCACTTTCCTGTGTACAATGAAAATAAAGTGCTGAGGAGAAACGCCGAAGTTTTTTATAGATTTTGCAATGGATATGGAAGTGAAAGGTTCATTGCGACCTGAAATCTTCATCGGAGTGGGAGCGGCCTGGTGCCATTACAAGCAACAGCGGCTTTGCGGCGGGGAAAAGAGAGGTCCGGCGAGGCGCTGTTCCTGAACCGGCGAAGCTATGGTCGGAGTTCAACTTGGTCAATGCCGGTAAATGTGTGTGTGCTTATACGTGCGAGTGCAAATGCTGGTTTGTGTTCGTAGCTTGGGGAGAGAGCCCGGCGTAGACCCTCCAAAGCGGACTCTCAGTCCGCTATTGTTGTAATCATGAGCCGTTTCAATGAAATAGCGGTACGGCAGGGCGTTAAATTTGGACAAATGCCGATTTTCAGCCTCTCTCACGCCGAGTTTGGCAAAATAGATCCCTGAAAATCCGCTATTCCTTATCAACGGCTCAAATCGGCGGAATTAACGACTTGTAAGTCCGTTGTCTGGAAGCCTACGTCTGACTATGGAGTCGGAAGGGCCATCGAATCATGCCTCACTCCGGTAAAGTTGTACTTTATTTTACTCATTTGAGTAAGTGAAGCGGCAGTTCATTTCGAAAAATGATCAGGGTCCGCTTCACGCAGCTCGTCTAATACCCGCCTCTACGGACGGCAGAACCGAAGGTTTAATGCCGCTTCGTCGTTCGGGTAATTGGCTTGTAGACGATCTTAACCGCACTACATCACGTATTACAATTCCGCAATAACCTCCGACCACACCTCCGATTAAGCCACCGCAGCGCACCACCGCATGACACCACCGCACGACACCACCTCATGACACCACCGCACGACACAACCGCACGACACAACCGCACGACACCACCGCACGACACCACCGCGCAGCACCACCGCACTAAACCGCCTGCCGCTCCTCCTCCGGATCCCGCACGGCCGTAACGAGCAGCACCGAGGCCAGCGCAACGAGGCTGCCGATCAGGCCATAGGTGAACAGACTGTGCATGCCGCTTAGCACCGTCTGCGCATCGTCCCCATGCTCGGAGACGAACATGCCCATCAGCGTCACGCCGACGGCGGTACCGATGTTGCGGGCGAACATTTGCATCGAGCTCGACAAGCCCTTCTGATCGGGAGCGACGAGCTGCTGCGCGCCGATCATACAGACGGTGAACAGCATACCGAAGGCAAGCCCCTGCACCGTCATGCCGGCGAAGGCGTACCAGAATCCGAGCGTCCCCTTCACGAACCAGAACCAAACTCCCGACACGACAAGCGTGGCGTTGCCGATCAGCAGGAGGGGGCGATACCCGTACTTCAAAATCCATTTGCCCGCCGGTACCGCCACCGCCATCCAGCCCGCCGACATGCCGAGCAGCGCGACCCCGCTAAGAAACAGCGAATACCCCGAATGCTGCAGGAACAGCGGCACGTACGTCGAAGCGCCGAACATCGCCGCGCACGACAGGAACGTGACGGTAATCATGCCGGCGACAGGCCGGTTGCGAAACAGCTGCAGCGGCACAATCGGCGACGCATGCTTGCGCTCGAACAAGAAAAACGCCGCAAGAAACAGCACCCCGCCCAAGCCGAGCAGCCAGCGCCCCGACTCCGAAACGGTAACCGCCAGCAGCATGGAGACGCCGAGGGCGAACAGCAGCGCACCGAACCAGTCCACCTTGGCCGGCTTCGGCTGGTACACTTCCTTGTAAGGCAGCAAAGTGAGGAGGCAAATCAAGCAAACCGGGACGTTGACGTAAAAAATCCAGCGCCAGCTCGTATACGTGACGAACAGCGAGCCGAGGAGCGGCGCGATAATCGCGGAAATGCCCCACATCGAGGTGAAGAACGCCTGGATGCGTCCCCTCTGCGCAACGGAAAACAAGTCGCCGGCGATGATCGCCGGGAATGGCATCATAAAGCCGGCGCCCGCGCCCTGAACGACCCGGTACAGCACGAGCTGCAGCATCGTGTTGGCCGTTCCGCATAGCAGCGAGCCGAGGAGGAAGATGACGATGCCCGCCCCGTACACCCGTTTGCGCCCGAACATGTCGGACAGCCTGCCTGCAATCGGCGATAGCACCGTCGAAGCGATCATATACGAGGCGAAGCTCCACGCATACAGCGACATGCCGCCGAGCTCGCGGGTAATGGTCGGCATCGTCGTATTGACGATGGTCGTATCCAAAGAAGCGGTAAGAATGGCGAGAATGATGCTGACCATAACCCAGATGCGGTGTTTCATGAAATCCTCCGTTGTCGTATAAGGTAGTTTTTCCTAATTATCTCCAAACTCGGCCTGCCCGTCAAAATTCATTGAACTGGGACACCCGTTAGGTGTAAACTGTTTTTATATTCTCAAGGAGGCCCAGAACATGACCGAATTTAAGCTGAAGATTCTCGAATTGCTCAAGGAGGATGCGCGTCGCTCCCCTGCTTTGATTGCGACCATGCTGGGCGCGGCGGAAGCCGAGGTGGCGGAGGCCATCAAAGAAATGGAAGCGGATCATACCATTGTCAAATACGCGACCGTGGTGAACTGGAGCAAGATCGAGGACGAGAAAGTCGATGCGCTGATCGAAGTGCAAATTACGCCGGAGCGCGGCCGCGGGTTCGAGGGCATCGCCGAGCGTATTTATTTATATCCGGAAGTGAAGTCGGTATATCTCATGTCCGGCGCGTATGATTTGGCGGTCGAGGTGGAAGGGCGCAACCTGAAGGAAGTCGCCGCCTTCGTCTCCAACAAGCTGTCGCCGATTGAAAGCGTACTGTCGACGAAGACTCATTTCATTTTGAAAAAATACAAACAGGACGGCATCATTTTCGAAGATCACGAGGACGATCACCGGATGCCGATTTCTCCGTGAAGGGTGAGCGAGCATGGGGCAAGAAGGAACAGATGTAAAATCGAAATCGATGAGCGATTACTTGGCTCCGCTGGTGCGGGACATTCAGCCGTCGGGTATCCGGAAGTTTTTTGACCTGGTCAGCGGATCGAAGGACATTATTTCGCTCGGCGTGGGCGAGCCGGACTTCTCCACGCCATGGCACGTGCGCGAAGCGGTCGTGTTATCGCTGGAGCGGGGCAAGACGAAATATACGCCGAACAGCGGAATTCCGGAACTACGGGAAGCGATCGCTGAATATCTATATACTAATTTCCATACACCATATGAACCGAAGGATGAAGTGCTCGTTACGGTAGGCGGCAGCGAGGCGATCGACCTTGCGCTGCGGGCGCTCATTACGCCGGGGGACGAAATTCTCATCCCTGAGCCGTGCTACATTTCATATTCCCCGATCGTTACGATCGGCGGCGGCAAGGCGGTCGGCATCGAAACGAGCGCGAAGCATAACTTCAAGCTGCAGGCGAGCGAGCTGGAAGCGGCAATTACGCCTCGTTCTAAGGTGCTCATTCTCTGCTATCCGAGCAACCCGACCGGCGGCATCATGACCCGCGAAGATTTGCTCCCGCTTGTAGAAGTGATCCAGAAGCACGATTTGCTCGTGATTTCGGATGAGATCTATGCAGAGCTGACCTACGGCACGAAGCATACGAGTATTGCCTCGCTGCCCGGCATGCGCGACCGCACCATTCTCGTCAGCGGCTTCTCGAAGGCATTCGCCATGACCGGCTGGCGGATGGGCTACGCTTGCGGACACCGTGAGATTATTTCGGCCATGCTGAAGATTCATCAGTATACGGTCATGTGCGCTCCGACGATGGGGCAGGTAGCGGCTTTGGAGGCTTTGCGCAACGGGATGGAGGAGAAGGACCGGATGGTCGAGTCCTACAACCAGCGGCGCCGGCTGGTCGTGAAGGGCTTCCGGGACATCGGGCTTGACTGCCACGAACCGGAGGGGGCGTTCTATGCGTTCCCGTCCATTCAGAAGACCGGGCTTACCTCGGATGAATTCGCCCAGCGGCTGCTCGTGGAAGCGAAGGTTGCGGCGGTGCCGGGACACGTGTTCGGACGCGGCGGCGAAGGCTTCCTGCGCTGCTCTTACGCATATTCGGTCAGTCAGCTGAACGAAGCGCTGGAGCGCATTTCCGGGTTCTTGTCCAAATTGTAAAAAAACGTGAAAAAAGTTATTTTCAATCTGAGCAAAAGCTGATATCTTATAAGTAGGATAGACGGCGTGTAACCGAGAAGGGGGTCAGGACATGGCATTTTTGGAATATCAGCTTACCAACTTTCAGCAGCGGCTGCTTGTGCACGAACCCTCTGATAATCGTCGGCTGTTTGCCCGGAAACGCAAGTCTAAGGCTCAGCTCGCTCTGGAAGAGGACATTCATTTGCTCCGCTGCAGGCTGGAACAGATGGTCGTCGATGGAAGCACGATGACCTCGGAAGCCGTCGTTGAAGTCAGCATGCTGCTCGATCGGAAGATTAACGAATATATGAACACAGGGAGGAAGAGCCGGTGAGTGCCGGCTTTTTCTCTGCCATAGAGACACATAGCAAGGGAGAGGACTTACGTTGAAGGCAAAATGGTCAGTCGTACTGACGGCGCTGCTGCTGGCGGTAAGCCTGCTGGCAGCCGGCTGCGGCAGCAAGCCGAAAGCGGATGTATCGATTTTCATGATGGGACCTAACGGGTTTCCGCAGGAAGCGGCGGACAAGCTGAAGAACGGGCTTACGGCCGCGGTCGGCGCTGCGCCGACGATTGCCATTCAAGCGGCGCCGATCTTTTCGCCGGAGCTGATGATCGTTCAGCTGGCTGCGGGCGAGCACGATATCATCGTCCTGCCGCATGAGCAGTTTACGAATCTGGCGAAGCAGGGCGGACTCGTTCCTTTGGAAGATCTGGTGAACCGGGACGACTACAAGGCCGGCATTGTGGAATCGGACGACAACGGCAAGAAGGAAACGCATTTGTACGGTATTCCGCTGGACGAGTCGAAATGGTTCAAGGATCAAGGGTATAAGGGGCAAGGCCTGACGGCGTTCATCCCAAGCAACACGAAGCATCTGGACAATGCGAAGAAGCTGATTGCCTTGATGGCGGCCAAGTAGGCCGTCTTTTTTTCTTTCTAAAAATAGTAACTTTTTGTGAACTAACGACAAATTTCGACAGACATCAAATTTTTATTAAGTTAGATTAAGGAAGGCTTGTCATTTCGTATTGACACCGGCTGAACTTTCTGTTTGCATCGAAGCTGACATTCAATTATCGAGATGTGAAGAATGGAGTCTACTGCGATGAATGGCTTGCTTGTACATATCGATAGTGAAGAAGACATTTTTCTTGCTATCAGCCGAACTCGTTATTTGGCAGGCGACATGTTTAGGAAGGAAGAATTGCAAGCCCTGTTTGTAACCGTCTTGGAGCTAACAAGGAACGCGCTCAAATACGCAGGAGGCAAAGCCATCTTTACATGCCAGCTCGTGGAGGGCGGCTTACGGCTGCAAGTTATCGATAAAGGGCCGGGTATCGCCAATCTGGATGAAATCTTTAGCGGCAATTATCGCTCCAAAACTGGGTTAGGTCTAGGGCTGCAAGGGGCGAGACGATTAATGGATGCATTTGAAATCGAGACTTCCGAGAAGGGGACAATCATTCGTGCAACAAAATGGACATCTCAGCGAAGAACCTAAGAAAAACGAGATCCATTTAAGCCAGCTGGCATCGGTCGGACAGGTGGCCGCAGGGATCGCACACGAAGTTCGAAACCCGCTAACGGCGGTTAAAGGGTTTCTTCAGCTCCTGAGGGAAAAGCATGATCAAAGGTATTTGGAAATTGCGCAGTCCGAGTTGGACAATGCATTGGGCACATTGGAGAATTTACTCCACGTGTCGAAGCCCGATTTAGAGAACGAGCCTAATCAATCGATTAACTTAGCCGCAGAGCTTGAAGGGGTGCTTCAGCTTTTTCAAGATCAGTTTTACCGGGTTAAGGTGGAGACGAAGTTCGAACAGACGCAAACTTGCGTTTACGGTAAGAAAAATCAATTGAAAAAGGCATTTTTTAATGTGTTGAAAAATGCCTTCGAAGCGATTCCGGATAAAGGCACCATCTTTGTTTACCATACTTCAGCCGACGATTATGTGAGTGTAGTCATCGAAGATACCGGCAGCGGAATACCGAAAGAAAAAAATCGTATTGCTGAGCACACCTTTCTTCTCTACCAAGCCGCAGGGAACAGGGATGGGGTTAACGCAGGTGTTCTCCGTCGTATATGATCATGGCGGACACATTAAGGTGGAAAGTGAAGAAGGTGTCGGGACCAAATTCACGATTACGATTCCGACTGATTCCGGTAAACAACGTTATGAGGTGAACAAATTGAATTTGACTATTAATGACGGTCAGCACATGCGTGAGTTTTTCGAGGCGAACAAGCAAAAATTCGAAGAACAGCTGCTCCAGGAAGCTGTGAATGTAAGGGACAAGGTTGAGGAGATACAAACGATCGGCAATATTAACCTGTTGAAAAATGCCCATAAACTGGTTCTATTTCTGATCGAGGGACGCAAGCATGAAATTATTACCTTTGCCAAAGAAGAGGGGGTCAGCTGGGCCAGACATTCTTTGACTTTGTCATTCAAGCTCGAATGGATGCATGCGATCCGGCGGGTTGTGTGGGACTTTCTGTACAATTTCGACCGGTTGAAGGAAGTCGAACCCGGTATTGAACATTTCTATACGCAGGAAAAACAAATCAACGAGCTTATCGATCAATTCTTGAATTATTTCTTCATAAGCTATTCCTAATATAAGGATGAGCTTATCAAATCCCATCGGGAAATGGTCGAGGATCTTTCGGTCCCGATTATCCCGTTATCCGAATCCATGTGCATTCTGCCGCTGATCGGCACGATCGATACATATCGGGCGAATACGATTGTGGACAAGGTGATCAATCAAATCGGGGTATCCCGCATTCAAAGATTAATTATCGATTTGTCCGGTGTTGCCTACATGGATACTGCGGTGATCAGCTACATCATGAAGGTCATTGATGGTGCTTCCATCATGGGTTGCCATGTGGTGATCACCGGGGTTCGGCCAGAAATCGTGAAGACGATGCTGAAGCTCGGCGTTTCCTTCGATCACAAAGCGGAAACGAAGGGGACCCTGCAGCAAGCCTTATTACAGTATCTGCACATGTAGATTGGACTACGGATTCGCGGGAACCTGCGGGCGGCACTTGGCCTGCGGATCGGGGATCTTCCACGAAGGCGGCCGAATAGGCCGTCTTTTTTTCGATTCGGGAGCTTTACTCACAGTTTCGTTCTTTGGCGATACCTCCAAGCAAGCGGGCGGTTTTGCGTCACAGACAATATGGGTAGAATAAACTTGTGGTAATAACACCCAAGTGCGTCGAGGGAAAACAATGAATGATCAACTGCATGATATGCAGCAAAAGGCTGCCCAATTTGAACTTGAAAGATGGATCGGCAGCGAAGTTTTTACGTGGCCGTGGTGGTTCTTGTTAGCTCTGTTTTTGATTCCATGGTTCGTTTTGTTTAAGTTGATTGACCGCAGTAGGGCATATTCGATTTGGTTCTTTGGACTTATAGTACTGATTATTACGTCCTTTACGGACGATCTAGGTGCAGAGATCGGAGCCTGGGTATATCCTGTTAAGTTAGTCCCCTACTCTTTGATCGGGTTTCCCTATGATTTTTCCATGGTCCCGGTTGCGCAGATGTTGATATTTCAATACTTCAGAACGTGGAAATCTTTCTCCGCTGGCTTATTATGTCAAGCGCTTGCAACCTCCTTCGAGCCTAAAATAACGCTTGTCTCATCCCCCCGGACTGTCCTATAATCGATGGAGAGTTATGGGTCTGGACCCACTGAAATACCTTACTGCCGATAGGTGCCTGCAAGCTCCGCTGTGCAGGTTAAAAGGGAAGCCGGTGCAAGTCCGGCACGGTCCCGCCACTGTTAACCGGGTAACGCCTCAACCGCCACTGTCTGCAAATCGACGGGAAGGCGAGGCGGCGTGCTTCGTCCGATCGATAACTTTCGCAGGCGTTGTTCATCATGCCGATGAGACGCTGCGCAGGCGTTTGCGATCGACCGCACACCCGCAAGTCAGGAAACCTGCCTATTCGGTTCGGCTAACGAAATCCTTCGAGGAGAGGATCGCGCTATTCGGAATGATGCAGGCAGTTGGAGCCGCCCTAACGGCTCATGCACACAGCACATGCTTTCCGTTTATCGTCCCCTCTGCCTTGCGGCGGAGGGGTTTTCGTATTGATGCCCGGGCCAGGTCGGAGGTAGGGAGGTTTCAGCATTCCGAATCAGAAAGAGGAGAGGAACATGAAACAGAAGACGGCATGGTTGAAGAAAGGTCTTATTTGGACGGCGGCGGGCGCGCTTGCGCTTGCACTCGCGGGCTGCGGCGCCAAGGACAATGGTTCGGGGAACGGGACGGCCGCGGCTCCCGGCGCAAGTAACGGACAAGCCGCTACGCCGGCGGCATCGTCGGCAAAGAAGACGCAGTATCCGCTGAAGGAGAAGGATGCGACCGGCAAGGAGTTCGTGTTTGAGAAGGCTCCGGCGAAGATCGCATCGGTATCCCCTGCGGAGACGGAAGCGCTGTACGCGCTCGGTCTGGGGGATAAGGTGGTCGGCGTTTCCGATTATGACGATTATCCGGCGGAAGTCAAGTCGAAGCCGAAGCTCGGCGGCGTCGTGAAGCCGAACACCGAGGCGGTCATCGCAACGGGTGCGGAGCTCGTCTTTGCCGGCGTGTCCCAGAGGAGGGACGTCGTTGAACAGATGCGCGGACTGAACATTAACGTGTTTCAGGTAGAGCCGAAGTCGCTGCAGGACGTGATGAACGACATTCTTCAATTCGGACGGATTATGGACACTCAGGAGGAAGCTGAGAAGGTCGTAGCCAAAATGAAGGCGGACATCCGGAAGGTGCAGGACGCGGTCAAAGGCGTGAAGCCGGAAGAGAAAAAGAAGGTGTACGTCGAGTTTTCGCCGGGCTGGACCGTTGGTAAGGGCGAGTTCATGGACGAGCTGATTACGCTGGCGGGCGGAGTGAACGTTGCGGCCGATACGCAGGGCTGGAACAAGATCAGTGAGGAGAAAATCATTCAGGCGAACCCGGATGTCATCGTATTCGCAGCGGGAATCACCGACGAGAAGACGAAGAAGTCGCTCGAGCAGGTCATTCGCGAGCGCAGCGGCTGGGATAAGATTAATGCGATTAAGAATAATCGGGTCGTAGGCCTGGAATCCGGACCGTTTAACCGCCCGGGCCCGCGGCTGACGGAAGGGCTGCTGGCGATGGCGAAGGCGGTCTATCCCGATCTGGTGAAATGATGAAAAGAAAGCTGTGGCTGTGGGGAGGAGGAGGGATCGTCCTCCTTCTTCTTTCTGTTCTGGTTAGTCTCGGTATCGGCGCCGTTTCCGTACCTGTGCCCCATATCGCCGGAATTGTCGTTTCGCACATTCCCGGGCTGGGCGAGCACATCGCGAAAACGTGGCCGGAGCAGTCGGAGCAAATTATTTGGAGGGTGCGTCTGCCGCGCGTCGTCCTCGGCATGCTGATCGGAGCGGCGTTATCGATGGCCGGAGCGGCGTTTCAGGGCATACTGCGCAACCCGCTGGCGGACCCGTATACGCTTGGCGTATCTTCAGGTGCGTCGGTAGGGGCGGCATTTTTAATCTATTTCGGTCTGCAGTTCAGCTTCTTCGGCGAATGGACGCTTCCGGTCGTCGCGTTCTTGACGGCGCTGGCGGCGCTCGCCGTCGTGCTGCGTATGGCGCAGGTCGACGGAAAGTGGCAGATGGAGACGCTGATTTTGTCCGGTACAGTGATGCAGGCTTTTCTCGGTGCGGTGGTGGCGTTTTTCATTGCCATGTCCAAAAATGTCATCAACGACATCGTCTATTGGCTAATGGGGTCGCTTGCGCTGCGCGGTTGGGCGTACCCCGGCCTGATCGCTCCTTATGTAGGTTTAGGCTTTATCGTATTATTGGCGAACGCGAAAGCGCTCAATTTGTTTGTGCTTGGGGAGCGGCAGGCAGCGCATCTCGGGGTGAACGTGGAGAGGACGAAGCTGGTCGTGCTCGTCACGGGGGCAATGCTGACGGGGGCTTCCGTGTCGGTGGCCGGGATCGTCGGGTTCGTCGGACTCATCGTGCCGCATCTCGTCCGGCTGCTGTCGGGGCCGGATTACCGGCTGCTGATCCCGTTGTCGGCTTTAGGAGGCGCCGTGTACGTATTGATCGCGGATACGATTGCCCGCACGCTGCTGAGTCCGACGGAAATTCCGATCGGCGTTGTCACGGCGTTCCTGGGCGCTCCGTTCTTTATGATGCTGCTGCGGAAGCACAAGCGGTCGTTGGGGCGATAAGAAACGGAGGAAGACGATGAAGCATAGCGGAGGGTATCGACCGGAAGAAGTCGTGATTCGCACGGAGCGGGTGTCGAAGTCGTTCGGCGGCGATGAAGCGCTGCACGACGTATCGTTCGAGGTGAGGCGTGGGGAATTCTACGGCATTCTCGGACCGAACGGAAGCGGGAAGTCGACGCTGCTGCGAATTGTTTCCGGGGTGGAAACTCCGGACACGGGCAAAGTGGAGGTGGAGGGCAGGGCCGTCGCGTCCTATAACCGGAGGGCGCTGGCGCAGCGGGTGGCGGTGCTGCAGCAGGACGCGCTGCCGCCGGTCGGCTTTACGGTGCGTGAAGTCGTCGAGATGGGGCGGTATCCGTTCCAAAGCTGGCTTGGCGACGATGAACCGGGGACGGATGCGCTGATCGGGAGCATTATGGGCAGGCTGGGGCTGACCGGCCTTGCCGACCGGCCGGTCGAGAGGCTGAGCGGCGGCGAGAGGCAGCGTGTCGCGCTGGCCAAGGTAATGGCGCAGCAGCCGAAGCTGCTGCTGCTCGATGAGCCGACCACGTTCCTGGATATCGGGTATCAGGTACAAATGATGGATTACATTCGCGCGTGGCAGAAGGAAGACGGGCTAACCGTGGCAGCCGTACTGCACGATTTGAATTTGGCTGCGCAGTATTGCTCCCGGCTGCTGCTCATCTCCCGGGGTCACGTCGTAGGCGAGGGCACTCCCGGGGAGATCGTTACGAGTCAGTTGATTGCGGATGTATACGGCACTGAACCGATCGTGCTGCCGCACCCGGACAACGGCGCACCGCAAATATTGCTGCGGGCGGGGCAGTCCGATAGTTAAGCACATAAAGGAGGTATTGAGGCGTGGGGATACCTAGATCGTTAATCACATTAATAGACCGGATCGGGGCGCCGGATGCGGAAGCTATGGCGGCTGCGGAACGGCGTTTGGATCAGCTGACGAAGCCGCCGGGCAGTCTGGGCAGGCTGGAGCGGCTTGCGGTGCAAATAGCGGGAATTACCGGCGAAGTCGCCCCCAGCTTGGACAATAAAGCGATCGTCGTTATGGCCGGCGATCACGGCGTCTGCGAAGAGGGGGTCAGCGCGTTTCCGGCGGCAGTAACGCCGCAGATGGTGCTGAACTTCCTTGCCGGCGGCGCGGCTGTCAATGTGATGGCGCGCCAAGCGGGGGCGGAAGTCGTCTGCGTCGATATCGGCGTCAATGCCGAGCTGGAGCATCCGCGGCTAGTGAGCCGGAAGGTGCGCCGCGGCACGGCGAATTTGGCGAAAGGCCCGGCGATGACACTGGAGGAAGCGGAGCAGGCGGTGCTCATAGGTGCCGAGCTGGCCGCGGAGCTGGCGGCGCGCGGAGTGCGGCTGATCGGCACGGGCGAGATGGGGATCGGCAATACGACGCCAAGTGCGGCGCTGCTCGCCGTACTCGGCGGCGTTTCGCCGGCTGAGGCGGTTGGGCGCGGCACCGGCGTCGACGATGCGGGTATGGCCCGCAAGGTGTCGGCCATCGGGCGCGGCATCGCCGTGAACGAGCCGGATCCGAACGATCCGTTCGGTACGCTGGCGAAGCTGGGCGGGCTGGAAATCGCCGGTCTCGTCGGAGTCATTCTCGGCGCGGCGGCGCAGCGCTGTCCCGTCGTCCTGGACGGCTTCATCTCGACGGCGGCGGCGCTCGTCGCCGTGAAGCTGGCGCCCGCTTGCAAGCCGTATTTGATCGCCTCGCATTTGTCCGAGGAACGCGGTCATGCGCGCCTGCTTCGGGAGCTGGGGCTGGAGCCGGCGCTGCAGCTGGGCATGAGGCTGGGAGAAGGGACGGGGGCGGCGCTGCTGTTCCCGATCATTGATGCATCGGGACGCGTCCTGCGCGAGATGGCAACGTTCGAAAGCGCGGGGGTTTCCCGTGAATAGGGAGGCAGGCCGATGCTGACACTCGTTACGGGCGGCGCGCGCAGCGGCAAGAGCGGCTTCGCGGAACGGCTCGTTATGCATGAACACAGGGAGGCTGTTTATATCGCGACGGGACAAGCTTACGACAGCGAAATGCAGGAGCGGATCGCGCTGCACCGGCAGGAGCGGGAGTCGTCCGGTTTCGCCTGGACGACAATCGAGGAGCCGCTCGAGCTTGGCGGACTGCTGCGCCGGGACATGTGGGAGGCAGCGTCAGCGGTGCTCGTCGATTGCTTGACGCTATGGCTGTCCAACCGGCTGCTGCGTGCCGAGCATGAAGCGGACATAGACGAGCTTCTGCAGAGGGAAATCTCCGAGCTGGTCGAGACGGCGGCCGCTTTTCCCGGACGGCTTACGCTGGTGACGAACGAGGTCGGCAGCGGGATCGTTCCCGAGTACAAGCTGGGCAGGCAGTACCGCGATTATGCGGGAAGGCTGAACCGGCTCATGGCGGAACGCGCGGAACGGGTATTTCTCGTTACGGCCGGCATTCCCGTCGAGCTGAAGTCCATGCAGTACCGGTTTCCGGATCGGAACGGGGGCCGGTTGTAGCATGTGGCTGTCGGGAGGCTTCTCTCTTACGGAAACGCTGGGCATGGCGCTGGCCGCCATTGTGATCGACTGGCTCGTCGGCGATCCGGCCCGGCTGCCTCACCCGGTCATCGTCATCGGCCGCTGGATCTCGATGGCGGAACGCCGGCTGCGGAAGGACGGCATGTCTGCGGCGGCGCTGCGTGCGAGCGGGATTGTAGTGCTGCTGAGCACGCTGCTGCTGGCGTGGGGGTCGACTCTGCTCATCGTTTCGGCTGCCAAACGGGTACATCCGTATCTCGGCTATGCTGCGGGAACATGGCTGATCAGCACGACGCTCGCCGTTAAAGGTCTGAAGGATGCGGCCATGCTCGTCTTCCGTCCGCTGGAGGCCGGCAATCTGGCCGATGCGCGCAAATATACCGGCTACATCGTCGGACGCAGCACCGACGAGCTGGATGAGGACGAGCTGACTCGCGCCGTCGTCGAGACGGTGTCGGAAAATATCGTGGACGCCTTCGTCTCTCCGCTGCTGTTTGCGCTGCTCGGCGGCGCTCCGCTCGCGATGCTGTACCGGGCTTCCAATACGCTGGATTCCATGGTAGGTTACAAGAACGACAAATACCGTTACTTCGGCTGGGCGTCGGCGCGCTGGGACGATGTGCTCAATTTCATTCCGGCCCGGCTTACAGGCGTTGTTATTGTGTTATATACGTTGCTAAACCCGGGGATGTCCGGCGTCCGTGCGGCCCGCTCGATCCGTTCGTTCGCCAGGCTTCATCCGAGCCCAAACAGCGGCATTCCGGAGTCGGCCGTCGCCGGGGCGCTGGGCATTGAGCTGGGGGGACGCAACGTCTATTTTGGGGTTGCGAGCGAGCGCGCCCGGCTGGGCTGGCCGCTGCGGCCGCGGTCTAGAGGGGATATCCGGGCTGCGGTTCGAATTTTGTACGGAGTCAGTTTCATTGTGGCAGGGGGCGTGGCGCTCGGACTATGTCTATGCTGGCTATATTGAAATCGTGGGTACAATCCGGCGCTGCCGCCGTCCAATTCCTAACGAGGTTTACGCTTCCGGTGAACGCTCCTTACGATGCTGTGTCGCTCGCCCGGAGTACGGTATGGTATCCGTTCGTCGGGCTCTTGATCGGTGCTGTACTCGCCGCTGCCGGAGCTATCGCCGGATGGCTGCTGCCTCCGCTGCCGGCAGCGGCCCTGGTGCTGGCCATATGGGTTGCCGTGACAGGCGGTCTGCACCTCGACGGGCTGATGGATACGGCGGACGGGCTGCTGAGCCACCGCGACCGCGAGCGGATGCTGGAGATCATGAAGGACAGCCGCGTCGGGGCGATGGGCGTCATCGCCGGCGGTCTGCAGCTGCTGATGAAGCTGTCGCTGCTCAGCGTATGGGCCGAGGCGGGGCGTGAATGCCCGTCCGTATGGCTGCTGCTGCCGGCTGCCGCGGTGCTGAGCCGCGCTTTTATGACCGCCGCGATCGCCGGCTGGCCGTACGCCCGCGCGGGAAGCGGCGGGCTCGGCGGTCTTTACCGCGGCGTCGGCCGCGTGCACGCGTGGATGGCGGCAGGAGGAGCGCTGGGGCTGACGCTGCTGCTCGGGCTGGCTTCATCCGGCTTAGCGGACTGGCCGAAGGCGGCGGTGTTCGCCGCGGCCGCCGGCGTGCTCGCTTATGCGGCAGGCTGCTTGCTGGCGCAGCGCATGAGCGGCAAGCTCGGCGGCTTGACCGGCGATACGTACGGGGCGCTTTGCGAGGTGCTGGAGACGCTGCTGCTGCTGGCTATGGCGGCTGGGGTGCATACTGGACTTTTACCTTGATGACTTATCGCTGAGAGAAGGAATATCGATGACATTGGAACGATACGGCCACGGCGGCGATTTGCGGACAGCTGCGGAAGCTTTCGGCGGAGAGCCGGGCCGTTTTCTCGATTACAGCTCCAACATGAATCCGTTCGGGCCGCCGCCGGTCGTAGGCAGCGTGCTTGGCGAGCGGTGGCGGGAGCTTGCCGCTTACCCGGATCCGGCTGTCCGCGAGCTGCGGGCGGCGCTCGCCGGACGCTATGACATATCGCCGGACAGCATTCTGGTCGGCAACGGCGCAGCGGAGCTGATCGATTTGCTTGTCCGGGTGCTCCGTCCGGAGACCGTCGCTCTGGCGCAGCCCGCCTTCGTCGAATATGAACAGGCGGTTCGCCACGCCGGAAGCCGGATCCACCCGATTCCGCTGCTCGCCGAGCAGGATTTCGTCCTGCAGCGGGAGCCGCTGGAGCCGGCGCTGCGGGCTTCCGGTCTGTTATTTCTCGGACAGCCGAACAACCCGACCGGGGCGCTCGTGCCGCAGCCGCTGCTCGAGCTGGCCTTGGAAGGAGGCAGGCCGCTTGCTCTTGACGAGGCGTTCCTCGATTTTGTGCCCGACGAACGGAACATAACGCTCATCCGTCGTGCCGCCAGTCAGCGCAATGTGTTTGTGATTCGTTCCATGACGAAGTTTTATGCGATTCCGGGCGTGCGCCTCGGGTTCATGGTTGCGCATCCAGATCATATCCGCATGCTGCAGGAGCGGCAGGTGCCGTGGAGCGTCAATGCGATGGCGCAATGGATCGGCTGCGCCGTATTGCAAGATGCGGAGTATGAGGAGCGGACCCGGCTCTGGCTGCAGGAAGAGCGCCCATGGCTGGCGGACGGCTTGCGGCGGCTCGGCTTGCATGTCGTGCCGGGGGCGGCCGCCAACTACTTGCTGTGCCGTCTGCCGGCCCAGCTGGCGGGGCGCGTAGACGAGCTGCAGAGGAGCATGGGCGGGCAAGGCATTCTCATCCGCAATGCGGCGACGTTCCGGGGGCTCGAGGCCGGCTGGCTGCGACTTGCCGTAAAGCTGCGCGCCGATAACGAGCGGCTGCTGCTTACGCTCGGAGCGGTGCTCGACGAGATGCGCGGACGCTTCGAGGGCGGGGGTGCCGAGCGATGAAGGCAAGAACGCTGATGATTCAAGGAACCTCCTCCGATGTCGGGAAGAGCATTCTGACGACGGCGCTGTGCCGCATTTTCAAGCAGGATGGGTATCGGGTACGGCCGTTCAAATCGCAAAACATGTCGCTCAACTCCTACGTGACGCCGGACGGCAAAGAAATCGGGCGCGCGCAAGGCGTGCAGGCGGATGCTTGCGGTACGGCGGCGACGACCGATATGAACCCGATACTCCTCAAGCCGAAGCAGGATATGGTGTCGCAAGTCGTTGTGCACGGCAGGCCGCTGGCCGATTACGATGCGAGGGCGTATCGGGAGCAGTATTTGCCGCAGGCGGAAACCATCGTCAAGGACGCGCTCGCGCGGCTGCGTGCCGAATGCGACATCGTCGTGCTGGAAGGGGCGGGCAGTCCCGCCGAGGTTAACCTGAAGGATCGCGATATCGTCAATATGCGTGCGGCGGCGTGGGCGGACGCGCCCGTGCTGCTGGCGGCCGACATCGACCGGGGCGGCGTGTTCGCTTCAATCGTCGGGACATTGGAGATTTTGACGCCGGAAGAAAGAGACCGCGTGAAAGGCTTTATCATTAATAAATTTCGCGGCGACGTATCGCTTCTGAAGCCGGGCCTGGATTGGCTCGAAGCGAAGACCGGCAAGCCGGTGCTGGGCGTCGTTCCGTATTTGCCGGAGCTGGGCATCGAAGACGAGGATTCCGCGTCATTGGATTCGAAGCGCACAATCAGCACCATCTCTTCACGAATGACGGAGAACGATCCGGACCGCGTACTGGATGTCGCCGTGATTCGTTTTCCGCGCATATCGAATTTCACGGACATTGACCCGCTGCTGCTGGAGCCCGACGTGCGCGTCCGGTATGTTTCGCATCCGTCGGAGTGGGGAGAGCCCGACGCCGTTATTTTACCGGGGAGCAAAAACACAATCGAGGATCTGTTCTTCATTCGCGAGCATCACTTAGAGCCGTTGATTATTCGCCACGTTAACGAGCGGCAGCGGCATATGATCGGCATCTGTGCCGGGTATCAAATGATGGGCCGGAGGCTGCTCGACCCGGAAGGCTGGGAGTCGGACAGAGGCATTGCGGAGCTGAACGGTCTCGGGCTGCTGCCGACGGAAACGCGGTTTACGGCGGACAAGCGGACGGTGCAGGTGCAAGGCACGGCCAAGCTGTTCGGGAGGGGGGCGGCCCTGCCGATCGAAGGCTATGAGATTCATATGGGCCGCACCGGGCTGACGGAGCCTGCACTGCAGCCGTTCGAAATCGCCGAAGCCGGAGCAGAGCCGCATCCCGACGGAGCCGTCGCAGGAGAAGGGACGGTATGGGGGACGTATGTGCACGGCATTCTTCACAACGACGAGCTCAGGCGTGAATGGCTCAACGAGCTGCGTGTCCGGAAAGGATATGCACCGCTGCCTGTGCAGCTGCGTTATCGGGAGCGCCGTGAACGGGCGTTCGACCGGCTCGCCGAGCATGTCCGCAACCATTTGGATATTGCGGCGATCTATGAGATGATGAGAATATCTGAACATTGAACGGAGGATGAATCGGATGAAAATTTATACCCGAACCGGCGATGCCGGTCAAACCGGCGTGATCGGAGGACGCGTCGACAAGGACGACGTCCGCGTCGAAGCCTACGGCACCGTCGATGAGCTGAACTGCTTCGTCGGACAGGCGATGGGCTTCATGCAGCAGAAGCAGGAGCGGTATGAAGATTTGCTGGCCGACTTGCTGCAAATTCAGCATGAGCTGTTTGACTGCGGCCATGATCTGGCGATCCTGAACAAAGAGGTGCGGGCTTACAAGGTGGAAGCCGGGCTTGTCGATCAGCTTGAAGCGTGGATCGATAAGTATGATGCCGAAACGCCGGACATTACTAGGTTTATTTTACCGGGGGGCAGTCTCGTTTCCTCGACGCTGCATGTGTGCCGGACCGTCTGCCGCCGGGCGGAGCGTCGGGTCGTTACGCTGGCCCGCACGCAAGACATTAACCCGGAGGTGCGCCGGTACTTGAACCGGTTGTCCGACCTGTTCTTTACGATTGCGAGAACCGCGAATTTCCGCGAAAATGTCGCCGACGTCGAGTACGCCCGCAGTGCCGAGGTGTTCCGCCGCAAGTGAGCACGGATAGCCGCATGTATTATAAGCCCATCATCTATATTGTGCCCCCAGAGGACGAGGGCATGCTGCTGAAGACGGTGCTGCACAACCGGCTCGGCATGTCGCGCAAGCTTCTGTCGCGTCTGAAGCTGACGGAGAAGGGCATAACGCTCAACGGAGAGCGCTGCTACACGACGGTTAAGGTGAAGGCCGGCGACCGGATCGAGGCGCGGATGGAGGAAGAGGAGTCCGAGGACATTTTGCCTCAGGATTTGCCGCTCAGCATTCTATATGAAGACGAGCAATTGTTAATCGTCAATAAGGAAGCGGGCATGATCGTGCATCCGACGCATGGCCATTATGTGGGTACGGTCGCGAACGCGGTCGTTCATTATTGGCGGGAGCGCGGGGAGACGTTCCGCTTCCGTCCGGTGCACCGGCTGGATCAGGAGACGTCGGGGGTACTGGCGATCGCGAAAAATCCGTATGCGCATCAGCAAATTTCCGAGCAAATGTCGGCGCACACCGTGACGAAGGAATACGCCGCCGTCGTTCACGGGGTCATCGCTGCGGACAGCGGCACACTGACCGGTCCGATCGACCGGGACCCGGAGCAGCCTCATGTCCGGATCGTCACGCCGGACGGCTACCCGGCCGTCACCCATTATGAGGTGATGGCGCGCTATCCCGCTCACACGCTCGTGAAGCTCCGTCTCGAGACCGGGCGCACGCATCAAATTCGGGTGCATATGAAGCATCTCGGCCATCCTCTCGTCGGCGACAAAATGTACGGCCTCCCGCCCGAAGAGTCGCCGCCGTTCCCCCGACAGGCGCTGCACGCCATGCGTCTCGGCTTCGATCACCCGCTGACCAAGCAGCGCCTTACCGTCGAAGCGCCCCTGCCTGCGGATTTGGAGGAGCTTCTGAAGCTTGTATCCGGCGGGGAGTAGTCGGAATTTGCGAATCAAGCTGCCAAGACATTCGTGGTACTTTCAAAGAGAGACTTTGCTTCATTCCAATGGAAGCTGCAAACTAAAGCCGGTCGGCCTCCACGGAGCCGACGCCCTCTATCGAGCACTCGCAGTCCTGACGTCACGACGGCCAGAGCACCATTTTCAAACAAGGGGACATCCGACATGAGCAAGCTTACCGTCTATGAATATAGCAAATGCGGCACCTGCCGAACCGCCGTCAAGTGGCTGAAAGCCGCCGGGCACGAAGTGGAGGCCATCCCGCTGTTTGAACAGCTTCCGACGCCCGAGCAGCTCAAAACATGGATTGCCCGCAGCGGCCTGGGCATCCGGAAATGGTTCAACACTTCAGGCGAAGTCTACAAGGAAATGGGACTGAAAGACGTGCTCCCGACGATGAGCGAAGAGGAAATGATTCGCTTGCTCGCTTCGAACGGCAGACTGATTAAACGTCCTGTCGTTACCGATGGCCATCACGTGACTGTCGGTTATAAAGAAGACCAATACACGGAAATATGGGGGGAACGTTCATGACGTTGCGTGCGGTGGCGTCCAAGCGGCTTGAGGGACTTAGCTCCGCTATATTTACAGAGGTTGCCTCCTGGAAGCGGGAGGCACAAGCGAGAGGCGTCGATGTAATCGACCTCGGTATCGGCAGTCCCGATCAGCCGCCTTCGGAGCGAGTCATGCAGACGCTGCAAAGAGCTGTGCTTAACCCGGTTAATTACGGTTATCCTACATCGGAAGGCAGTCCGGCGTTTCGTCAAGCGGTAGCCCGATGGTATGCGCACCGGTTCGGCGTCGATTTGGATCCCGAGGGGGAAGTGCTGGCCCTGATGGGCTCGCAGGACGGGCTTGCACATTTGGCGTTATCCATCACGGACCCTGGCGATATCGCACTCGTGCCGGATCCGGGATATCCGATCTACAGCGCCGCATTGACCTTGGCCGGAGTGGAGCCGTACATGCTGCCGCTTCGTGCGGAGAACCGGTACCTTCCATTATTGGAACAAATACCGGAAGAGGTCGCCCGGAAGGCGAAGTTCATTTTACTGAATTATCCGAGCAATCCGTTGTCGGCCGTGGCGGACCGGACATTCTTCGAGAGCTTATTGGCATTCGCCAAGCGTTATGAACTGGTTGTCGTACATGATCTCGCGTATTCGGAAATGGCATTCGACGGGTATAAGCCGATGAGCATTCTTGAAATTCCCGGCGCCAAGGATATTGCCGTCGAATTTCATTCCTTGTCAAAGAGCTTTAATATGGCTGGCTGCCGCATTGCGTTCCTCGTTGGGCGATCCGATGTGGTCAAGGCATTGAAAATTGTCAAATCCAATATCGATTATGGGGTTTTTCTCGCCGTTCAGAAAGCCGGTATCGCCGCATTGGAAGAAGATATGGAAACTGCGCATACTGTCGGACCTTTATATGAGCGGCGCCGAGATGCGCTTCTGTCGACACTTGAAGATTACGGTTGGAGCATTCAGAAGCCGAAGGCGACAATGTTCGTATGGGCGCCGATTCCGAAAGGATGGACAGCTCGACAAATTTCCCGGGAAATGACACTTCGTGCAGGTGTTGTCGTAATTCCGGGCGACGCATTCGGATCTGAGGGCGAAGGGTACGTCCGGATCGCACTCGTACAGGATGAAGAACGGCTGCGCGAAGCGGGCAGACGCATGGGAGAATTCCTGCGGATGAATCCGCATCCCGCCATGGAATAGACTGGGCGGATTCGCAGCATACTACGTCGGAAATCAACGATATTCGATGTGGAGGTGCAAGCGATATGAAACATATCTTGTCTAAGCAAGTCGCCGAGGAAGCGGGCATTACGGAGCCGCAAGCGGAGAAAGCTGTCGAAGCGATGGTAGGATACTTGAAGACTCGGATTCCAAAGGAAACGGCCGCAGAAATTCAAAATTTGTTTCTAGCAGATAACGAGTAAGGAACTCTTGACAGCGCAACATCTTTACGCCATCCTAGTATCATGGATGGCTTTTTAATTTACCATTACAGCATAGTACAGGGACACGACACGTTTCAAACGGCATTTATTTGTCTATAATAGCACGTAATGCGGTGGACCCGGAAAATGCTGGCAGCAACCGCTTTCGAAAACTGACTACCACCATTGCTTTAGTAGAGAAAGGAGCAAGCTCATGGATTCGATTTCTTCTTTGTCCGAGCTGCTGTCCGAGCAAAGACCTTCTTCCCTTGTGGAAATTCCAGGCGTGCTCGGCCAGACGTTCGGTCAGGCTACGCTGGCCACAACAATGCCGATGAGTAAGCTGTTCACGGTATTCGAGGTCGATCTCGAAGTACAGCGTGCTATTATCCCTCGCAACTTGTCCAAACTTATCGATTATATTAACTTGTACTTGGATAACCGGCAGGCGATTTATTTTCCGGGCATTATTTTCTCCGCTCGTGGCGCCGGTGTGTATGATGAACAATCCGGCACGTTCCGCCTGAAGCCGATCGAGAAGCTGTACGTTGTCGACGGCCAGCATCGGCTTGCCGCGTTCCAGCGCATCATGGAGACGCTGCAGAGCCAGATGGCCAGGGCGAAAGATCGTCGCGAGTACGACAAGATGGAAGAGATTTCGGAGAAGCTGAGCCGGTTGTACGCTTTCCCGATCTCGGTCATGATCTATCTGGACATCAATGCCCGTCAAGAGCGTCAATTGTTCTCCGATATCAACAAGCTGCCCCGCAAAATCGGCGGCAACCTGGCTGTGCTTCGCGACCAGCGCCGTTTCTATCATGTGATGGGTTCGAAGCTGGCGGAATCGCCGATTATGAGCCGGATACCGGTCGATATGTTCTCCGAACGCGGCAAAGCGCCGGACTGCTTGTTCACGTATCATCTGCTGATCGAAATTTTGGCGGCGCTGTTTGAGGGCCGATTGAAGAACGGTGCCCGCAACAACGGCTATCAGTTCGAAGAATCCGACTTGGCCGAGCATGTCGGCTTAGCCGAAATGTATATGTCCCGCCTGCTCGACCATTTGCCGGAGCCTGCGAAGGGCGAACTGTGCTGGTCGGAGAACGTGCAGATCGCACTGGCGCTGTTCTTCCACGGCGAAGCGGTGAAAACCGGGAAATTCAACAAATACGCACTGGATTATGCCATGAATATTCTTCCGCATATCCCGTGGAACGATATTTACCAGGGCGAGGAGAAGGACCGTCTGCCGCGCCGTTCCCGGATTATGAAAGCTTTCCAGTTTGTGAAACATTTCTACGACGAGAAGCATATGTTCCTGATCCGCGAGTCGGATAAAGTAAAGCGTCCCGACAATGATCAGTTCGAAGCGGACTTGAACGAGGAGGTAAGCTAGAATGGAAGGATTGCGTCTACGCATGGCCATTCACCCGTTCTGCGAAAAGTTCGGTCTCGCAACGATCGCACTGCGGGTGCAGGATCTGCTTAACTATACGGAAATCGACCCGATGGTTCAGCGTAAGCTGAGCACGATGCAGCGCCGCAAAATCGCCAATTACTTGCAAGAGCGCGAGCTCGATCAAGTGTTCTTCGGCCCGGTCACGCTCTCTCTGCGCGACGTCAGCTCGCTGGCCAAGAACGAATTGGGAGACTTGTACTTGCGCCATGGCTCCAAGCTCAGCATTTTGGACGGTCAGCACCGCATTCTGGCGCTCGGGTATGTGAATGAAAACATGCTGAAGGAAGTGCGCCGATACGAGCGGCAGGCGGCAACGCTGAAGCTGAAGCTGCGCAAGGAAGGCGACAAGCCGGAAATCCGCGATGAGCTGGAGCAGGCGGAAGGCACGCTGCGCCAGCTGGAAGCCCGCCGGCTGGATTTGATGGAAACGCAGCTAGCCGTTCAAATCTACATCGGTTTGAGCGAGGAAGAAGAGCAGCAGCTGTTCGGCGACATTAACTCCAAGGTGCAGCTCGTATCGAAGGAGCTCGGCCATTCGTTCGACTCCGTCGATCCGCTCAATCTGGTCATTCAGCAAGTCGTCGATTACAACGTACTGCTGAAGGGCGCCGGTGTCGAGCGCAGAAATACGTTAACGGCGTTTAATAAAAATTTCACCTGTCTGAGCTGGCTGTACTCGACGGCGGTGATGCTCTTCTCCGGAAGATTGCAATCCTCCTACGAGCTGCAGCGGAAAGTTCGCCAAGACCTGCCGACTTACGTGGAGATATTGCACCAATTCTTCAACACGCTGCTGCCGATGATGCCGGAACAGCCGGGCTTGCCTGCGTATTCGTCCTCCAGCCGCGTCATGCAGGAGAGCATTGCGCTGTACGCGAACCATTTCCTGTTCAAGGACGGCGAATACAACGAAGGCTGGACCGAATGCTTGCGTATTCTGGACGGCTTCGATTGGTCGCATGACAATGAGGAGCTTGTATACATTTTCGGCAGTCTGGATAACGGCAAGCTGAATCTCATTCACGAGAAATCGCTCCGTAAGCACGCCAAGCTCGTCCAGTTCTTTATGGAAGGAACGGATGCGGCGGAGGGCATGGCCCCTACGGCTTAATACGTTACAAAAAACCTTACTTCAACTGGCCTTTACGGCGGTGAAGTAAGGTTTTTTTGTATGTGTTCCATTCGGGAGGACTAACCGGCGAGGAGCTCGAACATAGTGCTGAATGATAACCTTTCAGGAGGTCTGCATGAACGCAAATCGTGAAATTATAAAGAAATTAATCGGTTATTTGTTTAAAAACTTTCTTCAGGGGGCCGTTATCGCCCTGGCGGCCGTATGCATTTCCCACTTCGCCGTAGGACAGCCTGTATTTTCCAAGCTCAACATAATTCTTGTATTGCTGGTCTCAGCGGGAACCGTCGTATCCGGATTTTTCAATTTTATGACATATGCGACGCCGTTCCGAGAAATTGAAATGTTTATCAGCCATATTGCCAAAGGCGATCTGTCCCAAGATTTGAACCTGAAGAAGCTCGGCCCTTTGAATCGTTTCGGTCCTTCGATGAACCAGATGCGACAATCGCTGCATGAGCTGGTCTCTACCGCAAAGGATACGACCGTTGAGGTCAATAGCTCCATTGCCGTCCTCACCGAACGTATGGAAAGCACGAGGGAAGATTATCAGCGAATTTTGGAGCATGTACACGCGCTGTCGACAGCATCCAAGTTTCAATCTCAAGCGGCGTTGGAAAGCGCAAAAGCGGTGGAGGAAGTTTCGAGCGGCGTCATTCACATTTCGGAGAAGACGACCGAAGTCGGCAGCTCCAGCGATCAGGCGGCCGGCGTTGCCGCATTGACCCGAGAAGACATCGCTAATATGAATCTCCAAATGACCCGCGTCCAGGAAGCATTCGGACAGCTGGCTCAGACGGTCGGCGGCTTTATTCGCATTAGCGAGCATATCAGCGGGGTCATTCAATCGATCTCCGATATTTCCAGGCAAACGAGCCTGCTCGCACTGAACGCCAGCATCGAGGCGGCTCGTGCCGGTGAGCATGGCCGCGGCTTTGCCGTTGTAGCAAGCGAGGTTCGCAAGCTCGCAGACTTGTCGAACGAATCCGCTCATGCCATTCAGGAACTGATCGGTAATATTCAAACGAATTCGCATCAAGCGATAGAAGCTATGGCCGCTTCCGAGCGTGAGGTCGATTCCGGCTTGAAGGTCGCCTACCGGACGGAGTCCTCCATGAGCGGGATCTTAACGACAGTAGAGAAGATACATAAGCAGATGCAGGACATTACCGATATTGCGGAGCAAATGGCTGCAGGCAGTGAACAGGTGGCGGCTGCGGTCGAAGAAATGGCGCAGTCGGCTTCCGGATCGAGCAGGCAGGTTCAGGAAGTGGTGCAGCTGACGGACCGGGTGCAGGTGTCGATGGATGAGATGGGGGCCACGACCGCCAAATTGCAGGACAAGGGAGATCGTCTGCAAGCGTTAATGAACCAATTTTATCTGTGAAAAGAAACTTTTCGCACAGCGCCTCCGTTTGATCTTGGGAATCAACCTTTTTTCATGTCGGAGGTGCGCGATGAAACGATTGCCGATGGTCATGACAACCGTAGCTGTTAGTTTGTTAATGGTGTTCATTGCAATTGCAGAGCGGAACGAGGGTATTCTTACTTTCAGACCGAAGGCCCCGAATGAAGCAAATCCCGTTTCGACGGAAGTGTCGAACCCGCTGGTCAAGGCGTCAATGTATACAACGGAGAGCAGCTATAAGGGAAATGCGAACGTAACGCTGGTCGTATATAACGAGGGGCCGGCCGATCTGATGTTCGGGGCGGATTATTCCTTTGAAAAGTTGACCGACGGGCAATGGGCGGCGTACCAACCGAATGGCGCCGTTGCATTTCCGGCTATCGGCTACACGATGTCGGCAGGAGGCCGCAAGAACATGGAAGTTCGTCTCCCCGGCTTGCCGCCGGGCCGCTACCGCTTCATCAAAGAAGTGAAGGGCGATGGTACGGATATCCGAATCGAGCTTCGCGCCGAATTTGACGTTGTCCGCTAAGAGAAAACCGCCGCAGCGAAGGGGAAGCAAGGCTTCCCTTTCCGCTGGCGGCGGCTTTATGTTTCATCCCAATCCTCATCAAGCTCTTCATCCAGGTCCCACGACTCGCTGAAGCTCCCGAGCCTGCCTTCCACGGCATCCTTATGCAGCCGCTTCAGCCACTTCACATCCGTGACGATATGCATGTAGGAGGCGGCCATCAAATGCAGCACCGACTTCGGCACTTCCCCGACATGAGCGTGATACGCACCGCGCATGAGTTCGGCTTTGGCCTTGGCCTGCTCCAGCTTCTCCGCAATCAGTCCGGCCAGCTTCGCCTGGTCGCCGAGATAGGCGAACGGCAGCGCCGTAAACAGCGGATGCTCGATGACCTTCTGCGCTTTGAATTGCTCCAGCAGCAGCTCCTGAAACAAGTCGCGGCCCGGCGGCATGATCCGGTACACCGTACGGTCCGGCCGGCTCGCCTCCCGCACCACCCGGGCCACATCGATGCAGTCATCCTTGCGGAGCTGATCCACGGCATAGTATAACGAACCCTCTTGAAACTTGATAAATTTATGGAAGTTCCGTTCCTTTACCAGCTGAATCATTTCGTACGGGTGCATATCCCGTTCCATGAGCAGGCCGAGAATCAGAAGCTTCAAAGACATCGCCGTTCACCTACTCGATCTGAAAGGCCGGGCGTTCGTTTTTCGCTTCTTGGCCTTGTCCCTGCTGGGGGACCTGCAAACGAGCCTTCCCCATCCAGATAGCGGTCAGCAGCGCCAATACCGGCAGCACGGTTCCCCATTGGAAAATAAACGTGATCGAATCGCCCAAGGAGGCAAGCAATTGCTTCAGCACCGGTGCGGGAATTTGCGCCTGCACCTCCGGCTGCAGCAATCCGCGTCCGTCGCCGATCCGATCGGCGAATTCGGCCGGAATGGAATCATGCAGCCGGGTCGTCTGGAGAACGCCGAATACGGTGACGCCGAGCGCGGAGCCGATCGTCCGGAAGAATACGATAAGCGATGTGACGGCGCCCTTGTATTGCGGCTGAACGTCATGGAGCGCCGACATGTTCAGTACCGGGAACGAGACGCCCATACCGAGACCAAGCACGACCATGTACACGGTAATCAGCCAGGACGGCGTATCGGCGTTCATGGAGCCGAGCAGAGCGGTGCCGGCCAGAAGAACCAAGCCTGATGTCAGCATGATGGTACGGAAATTGAACTTCGTGACGAAACGGCCGCCCACGATGGAGCTGGCGACAACCCCCAGCATCATCGGCGTCATAATGCCGCCGGCCGCACTTGCTGAGCCGCTCTTCACGCCTTGGATGAACAGCGGAATGTAGGAGGCGCCGGCAATCATCACCGCTCCGTACAAGAACGCGATGATTTGACTCGTTGTGAACAGCTTGATGCGGAACAGGTCGAGCTTCACGATCGGATCGGCCGCAAGCTTCGCTTCGACAACCAGAAACAGCGCAAGCAGAACGGCAAAGCCGACGAACATCGAGATGATTTGCCAGGAGCCCCACGCAAAGTCTTTGCCGCCAAGCTCCAGAGCGAACATCAGCAGCAGGATCGAGGCGGTGAGCAAAGCGGCGCCGGCATAATCGACCTTCTGCTTACGGTGCTGCTTCGATTCATGATAGAACATGAACAGCAGAATCGTCGCGATGACGCCGATCGGAAGATTGATCAGGAAGATCCACGTCCAGTCGACATAATCGGTAAAATAGCCCCCGAGACTCGGGCCGAATACGGAGGATAAGCCGAATACGGCGCCGAACAGGCCGTTCATCTTGCCCCGCTGCTCCGGCGGGAAAATATCGAAAATAATCGTAAAGGCGATCGGCATCAGAGCGCCTCCGCCAATACCCTGCACGGCCCGGTATATGATGAGCTGCGTCATATCCGTTGCAGTGGCGCACAGCGCGGAGCCGATCATGAACAGCACGAGACCGAGCGCGAAAAATAGCTTGCGGCCGAACATATCGGACAGCTTGCCGAATATCGGCGTAGCTACGACCGAAGCGATCATGTAGGCGGAGAACACCCATACGAAGTATTCGAAGCCCCCCAGCTCCTTCACGATGGTCGGCATCGCCGTCGAGACGATCGTCTGGTCCAGCGCAGCCATAAAGATGCCTAGCAGCAGGGCAACGACGGTCAGCTTTGAGTTGGATTTATTGGTATCCAAGCTATAACTTCCTTTCTCTATTCAAATTTGAATAACATAAAACCCATTATACTCAAATTTGAGTAGGGGGCAACATAAGATTGTGTAAAGCTAAACCAGTCGTCGACAACGGCATGTTGTGATAAAATGTCGATATTTCCTTTGCAATGCGAAAGTGAGGGTTCAGCGCCTTGAAACTGTGGGGTCCGCCGCGTCATTGGTTCCGAAATCAATTGATTCGCAGCAAAATTTTCCTCGTATACATCCCTTTGCTTATGGTGCCACTATTCGTGCTCGGATATGTAGCGGTTACGATTTCGACGAAAGCGATCGTGAGCAAGACGATTGACAACGTTTCCGATAATGCGAACCTGATCTTGACACGAATGGACGGCATGTTCACGAATGCGGAAAGCTGCGCCAATATGCTGACGCTGAACATTAACCGGCTGCTCGTCCGCAGCGAGCTGCCGGATGGCCGCAAGCTCAGCGAGCTCCAGCTCTACAACGAGCTGAGCAATCAGCTGCGGTTCGCCCAGCTCGTCTTCCCCGATGTGGAATCGGCGGTGTTCGTCGATTCGCAGCAACGCGTATACGTGTCGGAGCTGGCGCTTGAGCGAAGGGCGGAGCTGGCTGCAGGGAGCGAGCTGCTGCGCACGATCGAGCTGTCGAACGGGAGCAACGTGTGGTTTCCGATGCAGCGCCGCGATTTCTTTGTGAAGAATGAAGCGGAGCCGGTCCTATCTCTTGGCAAGAAAATTATCAATATCGACACCGGACAGCAGCTGGGACTGCTCGTGCTGAACATTCGGGAGCGCGATATTTCGAACGTATACCGGCAAGTCGATTCGCTTTCCGGAAGCTATTTTGTCACCGATGCGGAAGGGCTGGTCATTTCGTCCCAAATGCCGGAGGAACGTCTCCTCCCGGTGGACTCGAAGCTGCGCGGTACGATTTTGGCGGAAGCGCCGGTCAGCCGGGTGGAACGTCTGCAAGGCACGGACATGCTGATCGTTTCCTCGAAATACGAGCGCTTCGATTGGCATCTTGTGACAAGAATTCCGATGAAACAATTGACCGCGGACAACGGCAAAATCATTCAGTCGATCGTCTGGATCGGACTCGCCGTTCTCCTGATCGCTCTGCTGTCCGCGCGTATCCTCGCGCAGGTCATCGTGCGTCCGCTGATGAAGCTGGCTAAAGCGATGCGGGGCTTCACCGGCGGGAGCCTGGAGGTGGAGATCGAGGTCGATTCGTCCGATGAGATCGGCCACTTGGCAGCCGGCTTCAATACGATGCTGCGGCGGATGCGCGAGCTGCTCGCACAGATCCGCGCCGAGCAGCGGAAGAAGAGGGAGATTGAGCTGGCGCTGATCCAGTCGCAGATTAAGCCGCATTTTTTGTACAATACGCTCGATGTCATCTATACGCTGTCGGAGATGGGAAGATCCCGCGATGTGCAGAAGACGACGAAGGCGCTCGCCGACTTTTACAGGGTGGTGTTGAGCGGCGGGCGGGAAGAAATTACCGTCGAGGATGAGATTCGCAATGTGAAGGACTACCTTGCGATACAGCGAATCCGTTACTTTGACGTCTTCGATTACGAGATCGAAGTCCATTCGGATGTGCTGAAGAAACGCATCCCGAAGCTGACTGTGCAGCCGCTGGTGGAGAATGCGATTTACCATGGGCTGAAGGAGAAGGGCAGCTTCGGTACATTGTCGATTCGCGGGTGGATGGAAGGAGCCCATGCCGTTCTGCAAGTGAGCGATGACGGCGTTGGCATGACGGCGGAACAGGCGGCCAGGCTGCTTCAGCCGCCTGGCGGCGATACTGCGGAAGGCGATGGAGGCGATGTTCCCGGCAAGGGCTCATCGTTTGGCCTGCGCAGCGTCGACGCCAGACTGAGGTTGTCCTACGGGGAGGAGTACGGATTGTCCGTCGAAAGCTCCCCCGGCGCAGGAACGATCGTATCGATGAAGCTACCGAACTGAATGGAGGCGGAGAAAGCACATGATCAAAATCATGGTAGTCGACGATGAAGCGATCTTCCGCGAGTATCTGAAATCGACGATAGATTGGGCATCGTACGGCTTTACGATTGTTTGCGAGGCGCGTAACGGACTGGAAGCGCTGGAGCAGGCGGAGCTGCATGTACCGGACATCGCGCTGATTGATATTAATATGCCTTACATGGACGGCTTGGAGCTCGCCGGGAAGCTCAAGGAAAAAGATCGGGACATGGGCATCGTGCTCATTACCGGCCACAGCGAATTCGAATATGCGCGCAAAGCGGTCCGAATCGGCGTCGACGATTATATTACAAAGCCGTTTGCGAAGGAAGAGCTGATCCTGACGCTGCTCAAGCTGCAGGAGCATATTTTGCAGGCCCAGGGTGCCCGTTCGACGGTAAAGACTCAGCAGGAGCTGTTCAAGGAGCAGCTGCTCGTAAGGCTTTTATCCAGCGAATACGGTGCTAGGGTGGAGCCGACCCGGGAGCAGCTGGCATACGCCGGGATGCAGCCGTATTCAGGCCGGTTCAAGACGGCGGTCATCGAGATCGACAATATGGACCAGAGATGGGACGAGGTCGGCGAGCGGCATTTATGGAGGTTTGCGGTATCAAACGTGCTTGGGGATATCGTCGAATCGCCGGGTAATCATTGGACGGTGCTCGGGCCGGAAGGACGGATTGTGTCCGTCGTCGAATTCGCCGATACGTCCAGCGAGCGCGAGTTCGACCTTGCGGCTTACGATAAGCTGTGCGTGATGGTCAAAAAATATTTGAAGTTTACGATTACGGTCGGCATCGGCGCCACACATACAGGCTACGCGGGCATCCAGATGTCGTATAAGGAAGCGCTGCTGGCGCTTCAGAACAAATTCGTGCTGGGCGGCGACCGGATGCTGGAATACGAGAAGCACCGCGAGGCCGGCTCGAACATCGGCTTCTACCCGACCGAAATCCAAGAGGCGCTGCTGCTCGGTCTTCGTTCTCACGACGAAGCGAAGGTGCAGAACGGGCTGGAGCAGGTGGCGCGTTACATTCGCGAGCAGCGGCTCAGCTTGGACTACGCATATGTCATCTATATGGGTTTGATTTCGTTATGCTTGTCCTATGTAACCGAGGCCGGCCATCATATTGGGGATGTGTTCGGCGAAGGCTTCGCACCGTATAACGAAATTCGCAAGCAGGAGACGCTCGACGACGCGTACCGGTGGGTGAACGAGCTGTACGCCAAGACGGTGAAAGCGACGTCCTCCGGCCGGATGACGCGGGCCCGGCAAATTGCCGATGCCGCCAAGAGCTACATTGAGACCAGCTTCGGCAATCCGGAGCTGGGCGTAGAGTCGGTCGCGCAGCACCTGTACATTAATTCCAGCTACCTGCGTTCCGTGTTCAAGAAGGAAGCGGGTACGACCGTTGGCGATTATATTGTCGGCGTCCGGCTGCAGAAAGCGAAGGAGCTCATCCGTACCGGACAGATCAAGCTTGCGGACATCGCGGAGATGGTCGGCTACAACGATCCGGGCTATTTCAGCAAGAGCTTCAAGAAGCATTTCGGCATGACGCCGAGCGAATATGAGCATACGATGCGAAAATAAACGCTAGTGAGCATACTGCACCCGGCATGCCCGCCATCCGAAAATTCGACTTCGTTCGATACCCGCGAATAATGCCATTTACCATCGGTTTTTACCTATTCACTATACAGCCTTCCTCGGTATACTGGGAACAGTTCAGAAAGTCCAGAGACAGATACCACGAGGAGGGTTATTTTACATGAAACGTAATTTGCTCAAAGGCTTCACGGCAGCTGTGTCCGTTGTAACGGCGGTTGCTCTTGCGGGCTGCGGCGCCGCAAGCAATACGACCACAGGCTCGACGCCGGCTCCTGCTGCGGGCACGGATACGAAAGCTGCGGACGCCGGCAAGCCGGTCAAGCTGAAAATTTACGCGCAATACGCCGATGCCGATACGAAGGGGCCCTACGACTATGCCGTAGCCGAGCTGAAGAAAGAAATGCCGAACGTAGAGCTGGAGCTCGACGTGCAGTCGCAGGACGACGGCCAGAAGCTGAAGACATACGCAGCGACAGGCAATCTCCCGGATATCTTCGGCGTAGCGCTCGACCAGATCGAGGCGTTTAAGAAGTCGGGCAATATTTTGCAGTTGGATGATTATGTGGCCAAATCGGGCTTCAAGGATAAAATGCAGCCGAGTGCGATGAACACGCTGACCGCTCCGGACGGCCACATCTACTCGTTCCCGTATGCGGGCAACGAAATGGTGCTGCTGTTCTATAACAAAGAACTGTTCAAGCAAGCGGGCGTAGACGTGCCGCAAACGTACGACCAGCTGCTGGCAGCCGTCAAGACGTTCAACGCCAAGAACATTACGCCGATGGCGTTGTTCGCCAAAGAGAAGTGGCCTTGCGTTGCGCTTTATGACATTCTGGCCACTCGTCTTGAGCCGGCAGGTATTACGAAGCTCGACAAGCTGGAGGCGAAGGCTTCCGACGAGCCGTACAAGAAGGCGGCCGAGCGGCTGAGCGAGCTGGTGAAGGCGGGGCTGCTCCAGAAGGGCGCAACGAACACGAACTACGACCAAGCGGCAGCGCTGTTCCATGAAGGCAAAGCGGCGATGTTCGTAAACGGCCAGTGGGAGATCGAAGCGGCTACCAAGGCGCTCGGCGACAAAGTCGGCTACATGTACTACCCGGCTGACAGCGCAGCGACGATCGACAAGACCAAGTATGCGTTCTCCGGCGGCGGCGGCCCTGGCGGCTATGCGGTCAACCCGAAATCCAAGAACAAGGATTTGGCGGTGAAGGTAGCCGAGTTCATCTCCTTGAAATATGCGGAGTACAAGTATACGCAGAAGGGCTCGCCAATTGTCTCGACGAAGGTGACGAAGCCGATCGAGAAGCAGTTCGATCCGCTGATGCAACAGCTCGCTAACGATATTCCGAAGATCACTTCGATGACGTCGTTCGCTTGGGGTCTTGGCAATGCGAAGGTGAAGGCCGCCCTGGAAGACGCAACGCAGAACCTGATGACGTCGGGTTACACGCCGGAGCAATTCGTCAAGGATGTTGACGCAGCGATTGCGAATGCCAAGAAATAACGGCCGGAAACGAGAAAACCACCGTTCCTTCCCATGACTAAGCGGTCTCACATCGGTTCGTCCGATGTGAGACTTGTCTTGTCGGGCAATTTATCGGACTGAGAAGGGGTGACCCGAGTGAAGAAATATTTGGGCAATAAGCTCGCCATCATACTGTTTACCTTACCGACCTTAATTTTGTTCAGCGTGATCGTCGCCTACCCGATCGCCCAAACGTTCTACCGGAGTATGTTCGAATGGGACGGCTTGTCGGAGGGCACGTTCATTTTCCTCGACAACTATACGAGACTGCTCCAGGACCGGGTATTTTGGCTGTCGGTCAAGAACGGCTTGATTTTTGCGGCGATTCTCGTCGTGTTCCAGATCGGGATGGGGACGGTGCTGGCCTTGCTCATCTCCGACGCCGCCATCAAGGGACGGAAGTTTCTGCGCATCTCGTTCTTTATCCCTGTCGTTCTGTCCGTAACGGTCGTATGCCAGCTGTGGCTGTCGATTTATAACGGTCAATACGGCCTTCTGAACAAGCTGTTTGAAATCACCGGCCTCTCTTATCGTCAAGACTGGCTGAGCAGCGAGAAGTCGGCGATCTTCGCCGTTGCGTTCGTTAACGCCTGGCAGTTCATGGGCTATCACTTCGCCTTGCTGCTCGCCGGCGTGAAGTCGATTCCGGAGCAGTATATGGAAGCGGCTCGAATCGACGGCGCCTCCAAGGCACGCGCGCATTGGGCGATTACGGTGCCGCTGCTGGGAGAGACGTATAAATTTTGCCTTGTTTTCGCGATTACCGGGGGTCTCAACGCATTCGCCCAAATGATGATCATGACAGGCGGCGGACCGGGTACGGCGACGTATACGCTTACGTACTTGATGTACCGCTCGGCGTTTCGCGTCGGCGAGTTCGGCTACGGTACGGCGGCGGCGGCGATGCTCGTCATTGAATGCTTGCTGGTGACGATCGTCATTAACCGCTTCGTCGCCCGCGAGAAAATTACTTATTGACAGGAGGCGATGACCGTGATGAGTCGCAAGACCTTGGACAACAAACCGAACGTTTGGCTGCGCGGATTTCTTTGGGTGTACGCCTTCTTGTCGCTGTACCCGCTGTTCTGGATGCTGTCCTATTCGCTCAAAAATAACAACGAAATTTTCGTGACCAATACGTTCGGTCTCCCGATGAACTTCAGGATCGAGAACTATGTAACGGCATGGTCGAAATTTAATGTGCCGCAATATTTTGGAAACTCGCTGCTGATCTCGATTGCGACTGTGGCCGGCACGATCGTGCTGTCGGTCATGTTCTCCTATGCGATCGCCCGGATGCAGTGGCGTTTGCGCGATACCGCCCGCATCTACTTGACCATAGGCATGTTCATTCCGATTCAGGTCATTATGATTCCGCTCGCCGTACTCGTACGCGATCTGCATCTTGCGAATACGTATTTTGCTCTGATCGTGCCTTATATTGCCTTCAACCTTTCGTTCTCGACGATGGTGTTCTACGGCTTTCTGCGGACGATTCCGATCGAGCTCGAGGAATCGGCTTGCATCGACGGGGCGAGCGTGTACCGTACGTTCTTCAGTATTATGCTGCCGATCATACAGCCGGCTATGGCGACGATGGTCATCTTCGTCTTCCTCAGCGCGTGGAACGAGTTCCCGATGGCGCTCATTCTCATCTCGGAGGAATCGCTCAAGACGCTGCCGCTCGGATTGCTGTTCTTCCAAGGGGAGTTTACGACGGACTGGGGCGCAATGGGCGCGGCGATGGTCATTGCGTCACTGCCGACGGTGCTGGTCTACGTCTTGTTCAGCGAACAAGTGGAGCGAGCGTTAACGGTAGGCTCGGCGGTAAAGAGCTGACAGTCTGTGGTGATTGAACATAGCTTCGCTGCCCGCGTTCCTTCCGGAGCGCCCGCGGCGAGGCTTTTTGTTTTATGGGCTTCAGCGGCGGGAATTGATGGAATTGCGGGGTTTGGCCGGATCTGCGGCAGGAAAATCCGTATTCGGCGTGTAATAGTAACTGTAGTTTATTTATGGGGAGATTATTCGCGATGACGGATCGAATATTGATTGTGGACGGGATGGCGCTGCTGTTCCGCGGATATTTTGCTTCCGCTTACGGCGGATATATTCGCCGCACGAGCGACGGGACGCCGACGAATGCGGTTTACGGCTTTACCCGGTACTTGCTCGATGCGATACGCCGGTTCAAGCCTAGCCATGTCGTGTGCTGCTGGGATACGTCCGGGAAAACGTTCCGCTCCGACCGCTACGAAGCTTACAAGGGCAACCGTCCGGAGGCGCCGGACGACCTGATCCCGCAATTCGGGCTGGTGCGGAACGTGACGGACGGCCTGGGCATCCCGAACATCGAGCTGCGCGGCTATGAGGCCGATGACTGTATCGGAACGCTGGCGAAGCGCTTCGCCGCGGAAGACAAACATGTGTTCGTCGTCAGCGGCGACGGCGATCTGCTGCAGCTTGTAGCAGACCGGATTCACGTCGTGCTGATGAAGAAAGGATTTTCCCAGTACGCGGTGTACGATCCTGCTGCGCTGCTGGAAGAACGCCAGCTTCGTCCGGAGCAAATCATCGATCTGAAGGGGCTCACCGGCGATACGTCGGATAACTATCCGGGCGTGAAGGGAATCGGGGAGAAGACCGCCGTCAAGCTGCTGCAGGAGCACGGCTCTATCGACGGTATCTTAAGCAATTTGGAGTTGCTGACGGCGTCGGTGCGGAAGAAGATTGAGCAGGATCTCGATATGCTGCATCTATGCCGCGATTTGGCGACGATCCGCTGCGACGTGCCGATCGAATGCGATGTGGAGGCCTGCCGCTGGCGGCCGGATGAGGAGCTGGTGCGCAGCAAGTTTATGGAGCTGGAATTCGAGAGCTTGATGAAGGAAGCGAACAGCTTGCTGGCCAAGATCGGGTAGAAGAAAGGAAGGCGTTCCGGTGAAGTCCGGAGCGCCTTTTTTTGGTGGTTGGGGAATTATGCGAGTCACATTTCAGCGGATTAGTTGTGAAATATCGTACTCGCTTCGGTGAGGTAGCGGTTCCGAACGATCTCTTGGACTTATGTATACAGTACCGTTCGTCTGGCGTCATGTGAGACGCTCCGCACTGCTCTGTTCAGAGCAGTACAGGAATCTGTGCGGTTTAAGCCCTTGTCGGGCTGTTGCACTATTTTGCACAACCAGATTAACGCCGTAAATATACTCGTCCAAGGACGCTGCAAGCCGTTTTCTTGCTACATCAGCGAGTATAAAACTTCGTTTTATGCTCCAGCTGAATCCGACACGGTAAACGCACCGTCATTGAGGACGGCGCATTTATCCTTGGCTATTCCAGTCCTGCCGCTTGGAAGACACGGTGGAACGCCTGCTTCGAACGGGCTGCCAGCTCCTCCGGCGTTCCGGCGGGCGGCGTCTGCGTCAAAATCTCCTGGGCGACAACGCCTTCATAGCCGATCTGGTTCAGTCCCCGCAGGAAGCCGGCCAAATCGATGACGCCATCTCCCGGATACAGCCGTCCGTTGTCAAGCGCTTCGGCGACCGGAACGTCCGGTGCGTCGTTGATATGGACATGAACGATTTGGTCGGAGCGCAGCCGAACGATGTCTTGGACGCCGAGCTCGTTCGTGTACCAATGATACGCATCGAACAGCAAGCCGACATTCGGCTCGCCGATCGCGTCGATCCAGTCCAGCGTTTCCTGCAGCGTCCTAAGGAACGGATTTGCCCATTTCGTCCGCAGGTGATGCGGGCCGACGAACTCGAGCCCGAGACGTATGCCGTAGGCGCCGAGCACCTGCGCACAGGTGCGCAGCCTGCGTGTCGCTATGATGGCGAAATGGGCGGCAGGCCAATCGGTTGACGGTAACATATAAGTGCAGCACGCCGTGCAGCCGAGCGCGGATGCCGCTTGCGCCTCGGCCGCTAGTCCCGCGAGGCCTGCGCGAAACGTATCCTCATCGCGGCGCCATTCCACGGACAGGCCGATCGAGCCGATCCGCACGCGTCCTTGACCGGCGTCCTCGAGCCAAGCTTTCGCGCCGGTCACGCTTTGCTGCTGAGCGATGAGGTCAATAAGCTCCTGGCCTCCGGCATCGACGGCGTCGAAGCCGTGCTGCGCCGCGAGACGCACGAAGCTGTCCAGTCCGCCGACATCGCCGATGCCGGCTCGCGTAAGCCCTTTCAACATACCAATCAATCCTCCCTGTGCAAGTGCTTTATAGTCCCAATTGTATACGAAAAAAGCGGCGCAGCTGCACCGCTTTTTCGGACGTTTGTCTCAATATTTCGTTGGTAACGGCGGCGGTTATCGATTTGTTCCGGCCGTTTCGTCGTGCGTCTCGTGATCTCCCGGATAATTGCGCTGCATCCCCTCGTGGAGCTCCCGGTTCTCGTAGCTTTGCCGGTTGGGCGGACGCTGGTCGCGGCGCCATTCCGTGCTTTTGCCCAGCGACTCCGTCTCCAGGGAGGTGCCGTACGGGCCTTCCGGAAACTCCTCAGGAATGAGGTCGTTGCGCTGCGATTCGACGGTCGCCAGATCCGTGCCTTCATCGCGGAATTCGCGCTTGAAGCCGTTCTGATGGCGGCGAGCTTCAGCGATTTCATCTTGCGGAATATCCTGCATAGGAAACCTCTCCTTCATTCAGGGGTATTCCTATGTAGGATGTCCGCAATTGGATTAAATATCCGTGAAATTAATGGCGCCTACGATTTGTTCCAGGAAGGCGCGCAGCTCGGCGGCTTCTTCCTCCGTCAGCTTGAAGGCGTGCTCCAGGTAGCCTTCCTCCTCGAGATCGTCCGGACCGATAATGCCGCTGCGGCTGCTTTGAAGATCGATGATCACCTTCTTGCCGTAGTAGCGGTTCGTCGTCATAATCGCGAGGTCGAAGCGACGCATGGATTCGCCGATAAAGCAAACGAAGCGCGTCGACGTCTGTTCGGTATGGTCATATAAAAAATCGTAATCGGACATGGAAATCCCTCCTATGACCATGATTATATCGCAAAACGGCAGGGAACAAAATCAAAACCCCCTTGCATGGGCTCGTTCCGCATGGTATGATTTGGATAATTCAATAAATGCGGAAGGAAGCACCTTCTCTTGACTGGACGTACGAATGTCGTACATCCGTGAGAGAAGGTGCTTTTTTGCTTTGTTGAACGAAAATTCGAGAGCGAATTAAGGAGGAGTAACGATGAATTTGGTGTTCATGAGCAGCTTGGAGAAGGACGGTGCGGAGGGGCATGCCGTAAGCGCCCAGGTGACGATCGGCGAACGGCATGGCGTATGGAACGTGATTTGGAACGAGGCCCGGGCGGACGGCCCGACGACGCAGGAAGTGTGGTACGAAGGCATTTCATGGGACGAGATGCTGACGACGTTCCGCATGCAGCTGCAGGACAAGTGGCTGCAAGGGTTTTCGCCGCTCGTTGAAGCGACGATTGAAGGACGAATGGAGCTGTCCGGCAAAGGGCGGTTCAATGCGATGCTGCAATGCTACAGCGACAAATTTACGAATGAAGCGGCTTATGAGAAGCTTCGGGAATGGCGGCGGGAGCAGGCTCAGAAAGAAAGCAAAGCGGCATACTTGGTGGCAACCAATCGCGTGCTGCGCTTAATCTCGGCATTCCTGCCGCAAACGCCTGAAGAGCTGGCGTTAATTCCGTGGCTTGGCGAGCAGAAGGCTAAGCTGTACGGTCCGCAGCTGCTTGCCGTCACATCGGCATTCGAACGCACGACGGCATTTCCGCTCGACTGGGTGGAGGAGGCGCTGGGCGAGGCGGCGTTCGAAGCCTGGCTGCGCGAGCAGAAGGTGCTGAAGCTGCGCACGGAGCAGACGCTTCAGCAGCAGAAGCGGCAGCTGCTGGAAGGCATGGCGCGCGGGCAGCGGGTGGAGACGCTGGCCGCCGAGCTGTCGCTGTCGCGCCGTGAAATCGTACAGCGGATCGAGACGCTGGATCAAGAAGGCTACGACATCGAGATGCTGCTCAAGACGGAGCTCGAGCTTGTGCCCGAAGCCGAGCGCAGCAAGGCACGGCGCGCCTTTGAGCTGGAAGGCGTCAGGTATTTAAAGCCTGTACTGCACCGCATGTATACGGAGGATGAGTTAAAGGCGCTGGATTTGGATCGGGCTTACGAGTGGCTGCGCTTGATGCGGCTGCAATATCGGAAAGAGAAGCTGGCCGCCGCTTGAGCTAGAGCACCTTTAAGCGATGGGACGGGAGCGAGAGGCAAGATATTATGTAGAGATAGGAAAAAGGATGATCATAAACGTTTTACGGTCTTGGACCGAGGACTTCGCGAGGCTAGAGGGCGTTAAGCAAATAGGCAGCCCATCCTCCGGCGAGGATAGACTGCCTATTTGACCGGTTCCGTCAAAGCCAATTTTTCTTCTTAAACAGCAGGAACATGGCGATCCCCAGAACGATCATCGCGCCGACGATCAGCTCGCCGCTGTATTGCACATGCATAAACGGAACGTTATCAACATTCATTCCATAGATACCGGTAATAAACGTCAGCGGTACGAAAATCGCCGTCAGCGCCGTAAAGACTCTCATGATTTCGTTCGCGCGGTTCGCGACGGACGACTGGTACGCTTCCCGCAAGTTCCCCATCAAATCGCGCAGCGTATCGAACGTATCGACGATTTTCACCGCGTTCTCGTAAACGTCGCCGAAGTATTTTTGCCACTGGGATGAAATCAGCTTCAAGTCCTTCTTGTTCAACGTTCCGATCACGTCGCGCTGCGGCACGAGCACCTTCTTCAGCCACAAGATTTCGCTTCGCAGACCGATAATCTCGTTCAGGTGCGATTGCTTCGTATGCATGAGAATATCTTCCTCGAGCTTCTCGATCTTCGCTTCGATCCGGTCGCCGACGGCCGTGTAATTATCTACGATCAAGTCGACGAGCTGATATAGAAAGTGGTCGGCTGCGTTCACTTCTTCTTCCCACAGGAACGGCTTGATCATCCGCAGCTCGTGAATTTTTTGCCTGGTAACCGTTATAATGTAGTGCTTGCCTAAGAACAGGTTTAACGCGCGGAGAAAAATTTCTTCATCATCGAACCGGATGCTATTGATAACAATGAAATAGTGCGTATCATAAAATTCGATTTTCGGCCGTTGCTCTTCTTCGCTTAAGCAGTCTTCCACGGCAAGATCATGCAGTCCGAACAGAGGCTGAAGCACTTCCAGATCCTCCACGGTAGCGTCGATCCAATAAAAGCCGTTATCAGGCGGCGTAAGGGTGAGCGTAGGCTCTTCGATCAATGTGAATACGCCGTTTTGCACCAAGCGAATTTTCATCGGATCCACCCCTTATCTGGAAGCGGGCCTGGGCATACCGGGCTAGAGGCAACGATAGACGAACCCGGGCCAGCTTCGTGTGATGTATTGAGTTGTCAAGGTTACGCCGCGACTCGTCGGGTCACCGTCCATCGTTATCCCCCCTTATTGCCGAATGGGCTGAACATTATTCACATCGAGGAAAATTCGTGTCGAGCACTCTGTAAGTATACTCGTTCGATATCGGTTCTTCAAGCGTGGAGCAAGGCCTTTTCGATGTTTTTTTTGTATAGTATGGTATGCGGATAAGGGAGAATGGTTCGTGCTTAAGAGGGCTGCCGAGGAAGGAAAATCCTCTTGACCGGCGGGGCTTTTTCCATTACTCTAGATGTAGAGTTGCTACATAACTGAATACCTGTAAGCTCTTATCAAGAGTTGGTGGAGGGACTAGCCCGATGAAACCCGGCAACCGGCCGAACGATTCGCATATTGCGGACGAGGCACGGTGCTAAATCTTGCGGAGGCGTAAGCTTCTGAGAGATGAGAGAGGACATTGCTTATACGACGAATGGCCTTTCTCTGAAATGGAGAAGGGCCTTTTCTTATCTCATCTCATTCTCACATATTAAGGAGGGTACCGGAATGCCGATCAAAATTCCCGACAATCTGCCTGCCAAAGAAGTGCTCAATCAAGAAAATATTTTCGTCATGGATGAGAGCGTTGCGTTCCATCAAGACATCAGACCGCTGCGCATCGCCCTTCTGAACTTGATGCCGACGAAGGAAACGACGGAGACGCAAATCCTTCGCTTAATCGGCAATACGCCGCTGCAAGTCGATTTCGTGCTGCTGCACCCGCGCACTCATACATCCAAGAATACATCCGCCGAGCATTTGGAGGCGTTCTATAAGACGTTCGATGACGTGAAGCATGAGCGCTTTGACGGCCTCATTATTACCGGTGCGCCGGTCGAGACGCTGGAGTTCGAAGAGGTGAACTACTGGCAGGAGCTGCAGCAAATTATGGATTGGAGCAAGACGAACGTAACGTCGACGCTGCACATTTGCTGGGCCGCCCAGGCCGGGCTGTACCATCATTACGGAGTGCCCAAGTACCCAGTGGACAAAAAAATATTCGGCGTGTTCCCGCACTTCGTCGCGAAGCAAAACGTGAAGCTGCTGCGCGGGTTCGACGAATGGTTCTACGTCCCTCAGTCGCGTCACACGGAGGTACGCCGCGAAGACATTATCGGCAAGCCCGGGCTGGAAATTTTGTCCGAGTCCGACGAGTCGGGCGTGTATATCGTTGCTTCCGAGGACGGCAAACACATTTTCGTAACCGGCCATTCCGAATACGATGCGTGTACGCTGAAATGGGAATATGACCGCGATGTGAGCAGAGGGCTGGAGATCGACGTTCCGAAAAATTATTACCCGAACGACGACCCGACCCGCGAGCCTCGGGTGACGTGGAGAGCTCACGCAAATCTGCTGTTCTCCAACTGGCTGAATTACTACGTTTACCAGGAGACTCCGTTCGATTTGACGTCCGAGAGCCTGGCAAGCGCTAGCTTATAATAATCCATTCATGCGAGAGGAGCTTTTCTGTGAAGCACATTGAAAGCCGTTTAGCCCAAATCGGTTCCCAAGAAGAGCCTGTCACCGGAGCGGTCAGCTTCCCCGTGTACCAGGCTACCGCATTCCGCCATCCTAAGCTGGGGCAGAGCACCGGCTTTGACTACGCCCGGACGAAGAGTCCGACGAGAGCGGTGCTCGAGAAGGCGATTGCCGATCTGGAATCGGGCGATGCCGGCTTTGCGCTATCGACAGGCATGGCGGCGCTGCAAACGATCTTTGCGATGTTCAGCCAAGGCGACCATTTGATCGTATCTCTCGATCTGTACGGCGGTACGTACCGCTTGCTGGAAAAAATTATGTCCCGCTTCGGCGTGACGGCTTCTTACGTGGATACGAACGATCTGGATGCGCTGGAGACGACGGTGCGGCCGAATACGAAGGCGGTGCTCATCGAGACGCCGACGAACCCGCTGATGATGGTTACCGATATTGAGCTTGTCGCCGCATGGGCGAAGAAGAAAGGGCTTATCACAATTGTCGACAATACGCTGCTGACGCCGTACTTGCAGCGACCGCTGGAGATGGGCGCCGATATCGTCATCCACAGCGCGACCAAATACCTCGGCGGACATAACGATGTTCTGGCCGGCCTGATCGTTACGAAGGGGAAGGAGCTGTCGGAGCAGATCGGCTTCCTGCACAACTCGATCGGTGCCGTCCTCGGGCCGCAGGACAGCTGGCTGCTGATGCGCGGGATGAAGACGCTCGCGCTGCGGATGGAGCGCCATGAGGCGAATGCGACAGCGATCGCCCGCCACCTCGAACAGCACCCGATGGTGGCCGAAGTGTTCTATCCGGGCCTCGAGTCGCACCCGCAGCATGCGATTCAGAACAAGCAGTCCAAGGGCAACACCGGCATTTTCTCCTTTAAAATGAAAGACGCCCGCACGATCGAGCCGATCCTGCGCCATATCAAGCTCATCGCTTTCGCGGAAAGCCTTGGCGGCGTCGAGTCGCTGATGACGTATCCGGCCGTGCAGACGCATGCCGACATCCCGGAGGAAATCCGCAGAGCCGTCGGCGTCGACGATCGTCTGCTGCGTTTCTCCGTCGGTATCGAGCATGTGGACGATCTGATCGCGGATCTGGATCAAGCGTTCGCGGCTGCGGCTGAAGAGCTGAAGGGCGGGGCGCTGTAATGGGACGCGGCAATCGGGAAGAGGAGCAAGCGAAGAGCTTTGCAACGAAATTAATTCATTTTGAGGGTGCGTACGATACGGCGACGGGGGCTTCCAGCGTGCCGCTCTACCAGGCGTCGACGTTCCATCAAGCGGATGTTGAGGCGGGACAAACGTACGATTACACCCGTTCCGGCAACCCGACACGGCAGGTGCTCGAAGATTACATCGCTCAGCTGGAAGGGGGCGTCCGCGGCTTCGCGTTCGCTTCCGGTATGGCGGCGATCTCCTCGGCGTTCATGATTCTGTCGGCGGGCGATCACGTGATTTGCACGGAGGATGTGTACGGCGGGACGTACCGGCTGCTGACAACGATCATGAACCGGATGAACGTGGAAACGACGTTCGTCGATATGACCGATCTGGAGCAGGTGAAGGCGGCGCTCAGACCGAACACGAAGGCTGTGTTCATTGAGACGCCGTCCAACCCGACCTTGAGAATCACCGATATCGGAGCCGTCGTACAGTGGGCCAAGCAGCATGAGCTGCTGACGATGCTGGACAATACGTTTATGACGCCGTATCACCAGCGGCCGATCGAGCTTGGCGTCGATATCGTTCTGCACAGCGCCACGAAGTTTCTCGGCGGTCACTCCGACGTGCTCGGCGGGCTTGCCGTCGTAGCGAGCGAGGAGCTTGGCAGGCGGATGAAGGCGATTCAGAACGGGATGGGCAACGTGCTCGGCATTCAGGATTCGTGGCTGCTGATGCGCGGAATGAAGACGCTGAAGGCGCGTATGGACGCCCATGAGCAAGGGGCGCGGCGGCTCGCGGAGTGGCTGGCGGGCCGCTCGGACATCTCGGCGGTGTACTACCCGGGCTTGCCGAATCATCCGGGCCGTGCCATTCACGAGAAGCAGTCGAAGGGCTACGGTGCCGTCGTTTCTTTTGACGTCGGTTCGGGGAAGCGGGCGAAGCGTCTTATGGACAAGGTGACGATACCGCTTGTCGCCGTTTCGCTCGGGGCGGTGGAGAGCATTTTATCTTATCCCCCGCTCATGTCGCATGCAGCGATGCCGAAGGAAGTCCGCGCGGAGCGCGGCATTACGGACGGAATCCTCCGCTACTCGGTCGGACTTGAAGATATCGAGGATATTATTGCCGATCTGGACCAGGCGCTCGCAGAGTAGGCGGCTTTGTGGTAGGATGGAAGAAGCGAAATTTTACTTTCTATCCTGTACAACGAAGGAGTGTGCGAGTCATGACCGCGAGTCCAATCGACCGCATTCTAGATAAAGCCGTCGCCGGCGGCCGCCTCGATGTCGAGGAATGCATCACCTTGTACGAATCGGATCAAATCGAAAAGATGGGTCACGCCGCCAATCAGATTATGCTGAAGTGGCATCCGGAGCCGATAACGACGTTCGTGATCGGGCGTAACGTCAACTACACGAACATTTGCGACGTGTACTGCCGGTTCTGCGCGTTCTATCGGCCGCCGGGCTCGGCGGAAGGCTATGTGCTGCCCGACGAGGTCATTTTCCAGAAAATCCAGGAAACGATCGATGTCGGCGGTACGGAAATTTTGATGCAGGGCGGGACGAACCCGAATCTGCCTTTCAGCTACTACACGAACCTGCTGCGTGAGATTAAGAAGCGGTTCCCGCAAATTACGATGCATTCGTTCTCGCCGGCGGAAATCCAGAAGATGAAGGTCGTGTCGGACGGCCTCAGCCTGGAGGAGGTTGTACGCCAGCTGCACGAAGCGGGACTTGACTCGCTGCCTGGCGGCGGAGGGGAAATTTTGGACGACCGGACACGCCGCAAGATCAGCCGTCTGAAGGGTTCCTGGCGCGACTGGATGGACGTCATGCACACGGCGCATAAGATCGGCATGAATACAACCGCGACGATGGTGATCGGCTTCGGCGAATCGATGGAGGAGCGGGCGCTGCACCTGCTGCGCGTTCGTGACGAGCAGGATGACGTGATTGCGCAGAAGCTGCCGACGAGCGGGTTCAAAGCGTTCATCTCGTGGACGTTCCAGCCGGACAACACGAATATGAAGGCGGAGAAGCTGGGGCCTGAGGATTATCTCAAGAACGTGGCGATCAGCCGCCTGTTCCTGGACAATATTCCGAATTTCCAGTCGTCCTGGGTGACGATGGGGCCGGAGGTCGGCAAGCAGTCGCTGCATTTCGGCTGCAACGATTTCGGCTCGACGATGATTGAGGAGAACGTCGTCTCCGCAGCGGGCACAACGCACAAGGTGAACATCGGCTCGACGCTGGACATCATCCGTGCGGCGGGCAAAATCCCTGCGCAGCGCAATACGCGCTACGAAATCCTGCGCGTGTTCGACGACGTCAACGCCAAGGTGGATAACGATTTCGTAATGCAAAACTAATGAATAATGGAACCTTCGGCCCCACACTGTTCGTGGATGGCGAAGGTTTTATTTTTTTAGGATCGACTTGACGGGAAGCATCGCGGGCGAGGAGGGAGATGATTCGGGGAGATTCCTTGTAACTTAGCGGTTTTCAAATCCGTTATTTTGCTATAAACGGGCCGTCATTCGAGAATAAAGGATTTTGAGGGAGTTATTTTCGAGAGACAAGGCAAATTCAAGCAAAATGGCAGCATCTGTCACTCAATAGAGCCTTCAAAATCCGTTAATACGCAGGAAAGCTGCGAATTCCGCCAAATTAAGCCTTCAGGGACCGCTAAAGTTCAGCAACTGGACCCGGCCGTCCCTGCAGTCTCGTCTCTGCTTCTGCCGCACCCCCTCAAACTCCGCTATTAATGGGAAATGGTATTACGTTGGACTGATTCGAACGAATTAGCTGCGACCTGGTAAACTAGAGGCCGCATAAAGCACCCGATACGCACCCAATACGCCCCAACGAAGCCCCACCGACACACCAACGAAGCCCCACCGACACACCAACGAAGCCCCACCGACACACCAACGAAGCCCCACCGACACACCAACGAAGCCCCACCGACACACCAACGACGCCCCACCGACACACCAACGACGCCCCACCGACACACCA
>NZ_JBHLWN010000020.1:0-86504 GCF_042432825.1 Paenibacillus chartarius
GCTTGGGTTTAGAGACTTACGTTGGGTGTAAATGGAACGAATCTTGTTCAGCAAGCCCTATTTATCTTTCTCGCCGGGGCAGCTGCCTTTGATGAGCGCGTTGCGGTACTCCCTCAGAGCCATATCGATCCCCATTTTATCCGGCTTTTTCATGTAGCCTACCAGCCGGTCCCCCTTAAACAACGCCACATCCGCCACAACATACGTCTCGGCTTTCCCCCTCACGTATTCGATATCTATGACATCCATCGTGGGGGATAGGCCCGGCGTGGCCAAGTAGCTGGTGAAATCGCGAAGGGTCATTTTCCGGGTGGGCAGCTGGCGGAGACTGGCTGTTTGAATCAAGTCCGCCATCGTCTTCGCAGGCACGTTGCCAAGCTCGATCTTCGTATTGAGCAAATCCGCCGCCTTCCCTCTTGTAACCGCCATATAGGTACCCGTCCGGCTCTCCGGGTCTCGCGAGAACCAGGACATATACGGAGCGATCCCTTCTTTGGCTATTTCCTCATTGAAAATAATAATCTGCATGTGCGACCAGTACAGACGGCGCGGCGAGATTTCGTTCAAATTGTGAATCGCATCCATAACCGTATTCCCCCGTTCGGACAAGCTCCACGTCGGAAGCGCCGAGCCTCCGGCCGTCCCGCCCTGCTTGGCGGGCGGCTTAATCACTTGGGCCGTCACGTAAATGCCGCCGCGGGGGTCCTTATCGATGCCGACACCCATAACGACAGCCAGATCGTTCAACTCCTTCTTATCCCAGCAGCCGCCAACCGCCAGCAGAGGGAGCAGCAGCAGCAGCCTGATCACATACGTCCTCACCCGCCCGACTCTCCTTCAGGGTCCAGATTAAGCCGCCGCCTGTTGTCGGGACTGGCCACTTCCTTCGGCCTCATCTTCAGCTTCGTCCAGGGAAAGCGCAAGAACGTATCCTTCCACCCCTGCCTATGAAAAGGGACGATCGGCGACATATAAGGCACACCGAACGATCGCAGCGTCTGAAGATGGGTGAATACCAGAATGACCCCGAAGTAAAATCCGAACGCCCCCAGTACGGCGGAGCAGCCCAGCAGGAAAAAGCGAATCATTCTGGCGGAAATGGCGATATTGTACGATGGCGTCGTGAACGAGGCAATCGCGGTCAAGGATACGGTGATGACTGTGCCCGGAGCGACCAGCCCCGCTTCGACCGCCGCCTGTCCGAGCACGAGGCCGCCTACGATCGATATCGCCGTACCGACAGTCTTCGGCAGGCGAATACCGGCTTCCCGGAGGATCTCGAAGGTCAGCTCCATCAGAGCGATCTCCAGCGCAGCGCCGAGCGGCACCCCTTCCCGCTGCCCGGTTAAGGCGATCAATAGCGGTGTCGGCAGCATCTCTTGATGAAACGTCAGCAAAGAGACATAGAAGCCCGGCAGGAAGAACGAGAGCAGGAACGTCGTCGTCCGCAGCAGCTTCAGCAGCGAGGATATATCGAAGCGTTGGTAATAGTCCTCATTGGAATAAATAAACAAGCCGATCGTCGCCGGCACGACGAGAGCCATCGGCGTTCCTTCCAGCATGATAGCGACACGCCCTTCCAGCAAGCAAGCCGCAATCCGGTCGGGACGCTCCGTGCTGAAGACGGTCGGGAACGGCGTATATGCCCGGTCCTCGATCAATTCTTCGATATATAGCGATTCGAGCACGCCATCGATGCGAATGGCGCCTAACCGCTCACGCACCTGCTCAACGATATCCGGCTTGGCTACACCCTCGATGTACAGCACCGCCAGCGGCGTGTTCGACACCGTTCCGATCGCCCTCTGCTCGACCTGCAGCCGCGGGCTGCGAATTCGCCGCCTGACCAGCCCGATATTGGTCTCTAACGCCTCGTTAAACGCTTCATGCGAGCCGCGAACGACATTTTCCCGCTCCCCTTCCGAGACGGACCGCCGCTGGCCGCCGTTCGTTTCGCACGCAAGCCCCTCGCCCGCCCCGTTCATTAAGACGAGGGTATTCCCTTCCAGCATTGCCTGAACCGCCTCTTCGCGGGAAACGATGACCCGTACTCTAGCCGTTGAGAGCATGTTTCCGATATGTTCGAGCGGGACGGTGCCAAGCCCGGACTTCGCCCCCAGGAAGGAGATCAGCGGCTTGGCTACATGCGTATCGAGCGTCATTTTATCGACAAGGGAATTAATGAACAAGAGGGCAGCGAGCTTGCCCTCCTCCCCTTCGATACGGCGGACAACGACGTCGCTCGCAGGACCGAACACTTCCGTCACTTGGGCGATTGCGGTCTCGATCTCCGCAGCCAGGTCCTGACATCGCTCCGCCGATGGGGGCTGCGCCTCGGCAGTGATGCGGAACGCATGATTCGTCTTCGAGCGCAGCAGCTGTTTTATCATATCAATCATGTCGAACCTCCCGCCCCGCCCCGCATCCGGCCTCTCCAGACGGCTGCGATCATAAGCAAACAAGGTAACCCCATACCGATCAGAGTGGAGTAGAATGGATATACGTCCATTAGAAAGTCATACAGTTCAACATAGCTGTCGTTATTGTAAAGGGCTACGATGATCAGCAGCACCCCGGTCGGCGTCGTCAGGCTGCGGTAGTCGTTCAAGCCGAACAGCTTGGCCGTTCCGCTGCAGGCGGCGTACAAGAACAGCGAAATTTTGGCGAAGGAGCCGAGACTCCACAGCAGGATTCCGATAAAATCCAGACGCTGCAGCTGCCCGACCTTGATATCCCGAAGAATCTGGAAGCTGGGAAAGCTAAGCCCTTGGCTGAGCTCTTCCCCGAATATGGCTATAGGCCCTGTTACCGGGCCCAAAAACATGATAATCAGAATGAGGATGGTCAGCACACTGTACCATTTGAGCCGTTTCCTTCCGGACTCGCTCACGTGCGGAAACACCATGCTCATGACGAAGAAGGTGCTGTACAGCGACAAAAGGCTTAATGTCCCCATCAGCACAGGCGGGATGCCGTGCTCCAGCATCGGCAGGAAATTGAGATAATCCTTATCCTTATGCGTCAGCACCGAGGCGAGCACGCCGATTGGAATCATACACATCAAGAACACTTGGTTCGTCCGCGCGACCGTCTCGATGCCGCCCCGAGCCGCATATACGGCAAGCAGCACGATCAAGGTCATGAAGACCAGGATCGGCGTGCGCGGTGTCACGGACGACGTAAAGAACTCGCCGAAGCCCCGTATGGAGATCGTTATATCATGGAAGAAATAGAAAATGGCGACGGCGGCGAACAGCTTGCCGAGCCATTTGCCCACGGCCAGCTCGGCATATTCGACGACGGAGCACCCCGGGAATTTTTGTGCAAGCGCTGCGGTTACATAAGCGGTCAACGCCGCCGGCACCAACACCAGCAGGAGAGACAGCCACGAATCTCTGCCGGAATGGTTCAGAATGACAGGGATGAACAACAGATGTCCGGTTACGGTAATCGAGGAAATGGCAAGCATCATGGCCTGGGGAATGGAAATTTGAAATTTGTCCATCGTTCACCTCAGTTTCCATTTACTCTTAGGTTGCGTAGGGGCATTGTGAATTATGCTTCCATCCGCCTAACGGTCCCCGCCCTATACCGCTCCGGATGGCGCATCCGGTGACATACGATGTTCTGCATCGCTGACGCCCCAGCTACCCCAACCATGCTTCGCATCACGCATCGCTAACGCCGCGGCTTATACTCCTCCCTTAACAGAAAGGCAGCCGCTTTCGCAACATTGCGCATGCGGCTGCCTTCTAATCAAAGTATCCTACCGATAACCCGGCGAATCTCACCCCCATACAGGACTTGGGCGAACGTCCGTCATGTAAGGCATGCAAGCCAAAAGAGGCTGTCGCGACAAGTAGTTGGATCTACCTGCCGGGACAGCCTCCGCATCGGTTTGTTATTGTTTTAAGATCAAGCTCAGCTGCAGCGTCACGTCATTCTGCGTATCCAGCACAACCGTATGCGGATTTTTCATGCCGAAGTCGGCGAACGTCACCTTCGATTTTCCCTGCATCTTGATTTGGCCTTGTTCGAGCAGCGCTTCGCTCTCGAAGGTCACGTCCTTCGACATCCCCTTCACTTCCAGCTTGCCCTTCATCGTGAACGGCACTTTGACGCCTTCCTGCCACTCCTTCGGCAGCTGCTCGAACGACGTCACCGTGAATTTGGCCTCCGGGAACTGATCGACTTGCATATAATCTTTCCCTTTAATATGGTTGTCCCGCTGGGCGTTGCCCGAGTTCAGCTTCGATAGGTCGACAGCGGCTTCCGCTTTCATCTTCGCGGGATCGGCCGCATTATATTCCCAGCTGCCCTTAACGGCATCAATCTTGAAGTTGACCGTTTCCTTCGACGTCGTTACGGAGAAGTACACTTCGGAGCCGGTCTGGATGTTCCAAGTTCCGTCCATCTTCGGCGCCGCAGCCGCATTGGATGCTCCCGCGGCCATCGCCGGCTGAGCAGCCGCATCGCTCGAAATGACCTGCTTCACTTCCACATGGTTGCCTGCAAAATAGTCGAAAGCCCAATAGCCTCCGCCTACCAAAACGACAACAGCCGTTGCACCAGTAATTAATGCTTTCTTCATTCTCCATCATCCTACTTTCTAATATGATATATACACTACATTGTGTAGTGTTGGCGCCGAAAAAAAGGGGGTTATCTGCTCAATAAATCAAACAGCACCGATAGCCCCATGATGACCGCCGCCGAACGAATCATTAGCTCCCAAGGGAAATGAAAAGGCGGCTCCGCTTGCGGATCGATCATATGCTGGATTCGGAAATTGACCGACGTATCGGCAAATGCGGAATACGCGAACGGCAGCGTCGCGCCTCCTTGCCGGACAAGCTTGATCAACGCGCTGCCCAGGCTGGACTCTTCGCCTTTCACTCGAATCGCATACCGGTCGGCCAGCACTTCCTGAAACATATGATTGTACCGGTGGCACCAAGCGAGAATCGGAACGTACCACAGCACCTTGGACAGCCACAGCGTAACGAAGCTGCGAAGCGGGTGGCGCTTCAGCTGATGGAACCGCTCATGCAGAACGACCGCTTCCAGCTCCGCGTCGTCCAGCAGCCGCATCATGCCGGCAGACAGAACGATCCGGGGACGAAGGAAGCCCATCGTCAGGGCAATCAGCCCGGCATGAGTCGTCACGATCAGCTCGCCTTCGGCCAGCTTGAACTGCTTCAGCATCTGCTCCGTCAACGTCCGGTCCTGTGCGGACCGCATGCTCCGCCACGACCGCCGGGCCCAATACCCTTGTTTCGCCGCCAGCCATATGCCATATCCGAGCGTCGTAACGACGAGAGCATTCAGCACATACATCAGGTATATTAATCCTGTAGCCTGAAGCCAGGTCATGCAAATCTGGAACAGGTTAAAATTGGAGGACCACCCAAACATCATCTGTGCGGTATAGGACAGCATCTGCACGATAATGAAGCCGGACAATATCAAGGACGACCAAAATAGAGTACGAGAACGGCGCTCCCACATCATTCATCGTTCCTTCTTCATCGCTTTAATTTTTTGCTCCAGCTGCTCGAGCAGCTCGGGATTCACATCTTCTATCGCATCGATCATATGGTTGACCACCAGCGGGCCGAAATCTTCGATCAGCTCGTGCGTGATTTCCTTGGATTGCTTCTCGAGAAAATGCTCTTTCGATTCCGTAGGGGAATACACCGACGAACGGCCGGCCGAACGCCGCGACAAAATGCCTTTGTCCACAAGCCGATTCATAACGGTCATCACCGTATTGAAGTTAATCGGCTTCTCTTGGTCCAGCTTCTCCTGAACCGCCTTGATCGATTGCTCCGGCTTCTCCCAGAGAATATCAAGAATTCGCGCTTCCAGCGGCCCGAAAAAACGATTCAGCCCCCTCTCATGAAACTTGAAGTTCGTAATTTTCATCTGCGCTCACCCCACTACATATTGTAGTGCAAGAAGATATGTTCGTCAAACTTGCTACCATCATAACAGAGAAAGCTGAAGATAACCTGAAAATCGGTGAAAAATTATGGAAAAATCCGGAGCCCCTACCGGGGCCGGCCACCAGGCACTGATGTATCCGCATTAGCCCTTCTGTCTGGCCGGCTTAATGGCGTTTTCCAGCTTCTTGATCCGGCTGTTGTCGGCATGCTGCCGCGCGGACTTGCGCTCAGCCGGGGGCTTGTCAAACCGCCTCAGCCGGGGCCCAAGCGTGAGCTAAGCATCGAACAAATCGTAGAAGCCGCCGCTGCATTCCAAACCTCCCGGAACGGGAGTCGCAGGCTGCGCAATGGGGAAAAAGCACTTGATCATGGATCAAATGCTTAGCGGCTATTCATAAGATGCTAATCGCCTAACCGTCAGTCTTCAAACAGCTCGGCGAGCACTTTATCCCGGTTCTCCAGAAATCGTCTCGTCACGATATAGTGCAGCGTATCCTCGTACCGGATTTCTTCGACCGGCTGATCGTCAAAGTTCAAGATTTGCGCATCCGGATATCCGAGCAGAATCGGCGAATGCGTCGCGATAATAAATTGGGCCTCTCGCTCCAAGTCCTTGATCACCCGCAGTAAGGCAAGCTGCCTTGCCGGCGATAGAGCCGCCTCCGGCTCGTCCAGCAGGTAGATCGCCCGTTTCCCGAAACGGTGCTTGAACAGCGATAGGAACGCTTCGCCGTGCGACTGCTGATGCAGAGACCGGCCGCCGTAATACGGCAAGCTCTCAGGCATCGTATCCAAATGCGAAGCAAAGTGGTAAAACGTTTCCGCCCGCAAGAAAAATCCGTTCGTCACCTTAGGCATCCAGGACAGCCTGACATAATCGCCTAGTCCGGAGTGAGAGGCATCGACTTCATAGGTGTTGTTCCTGCCGCCGCCCGCCGTGTTAAAACCGCATTGATAGGCAATCGCCTCGAGGACGGTCGATTTGCCCGAACCGTTTTCGCCAACGAAGAAGGTCACATTGGTCTTAAACTGAAGGGAAGTCAAGCTCCGGATCGCCGGAATGTTGAATGGATAGTCCGACGCTCCGGTCCGATTCACAATCTCGCAGCTGCGCAAGAACACGGTATCACCTCATTATCATGCTACTCCACTGGACCTTCTTTGATCGACTTCACTTCATACATATTCACTGTCGTGCTGATGACAAATTCCGGCTTCGGTTTGCCGTGGTTTTGCCGGTGGCCTTGAATGTGAGCGTCGCTCTTCTCCCAATTTTTCCAATCCTCTACGGATCTCCATCGGATCATCACAACGACTTCTTCTTCGTCTTCCTGCTTCTTTCGATTGACCATGACTGTCTTGTCGATAAGTCCTTCCATTTCGTCCATCGGGCCGGGTTGGCTGAAGCGCTCGACGACCTGCTCCGCGTTACCTTTCTTCACGACAATCGTTCTGGTTTGAATGAACATAGCTCATAGCCTCCTCTAATTTGGTAAATCAGTTATCCCGTGACGGGATTCGCCGCCCGGCTTCCCTGAAAGTTTCCCTGAAAGCGGCCGCGGTTCGCACCGGGCTCGCCGCCTTGAGCATGACGGTACAATTCTTCGTAATAGCCCTGCATCGCAAGCAGCTCGTGATGCTTCCCCTCTTCGACGATTCGGCCGCGGCGCATCACGATGATCCGGTCGGCCTGCATGACAGTCGATAAGCGGTGAGCGATGACGAGCGTCGTCCGTCCTTCGGACACGACCTTAAGCGCTTGCTGAATCAGCTGCTCCGTCTGGGAATCCAGATTCGCGGTCGCTTCGTCCAGGATCAGGATTCGCGGGCGGAAGACGATGATGCGCGCGAAGGACAACAGCTGCCGTTCGCCTGCGGACAAACCGCTGCCGCGCTCCGATAATTTCGTCTCGTAGCCGTCCTTCATGCGGCGGACCAGCCGGTCTGCGCCGACGAATTCGCATGCGCGGATGACCTCGTCGCGAGAGATCGATTCGTCGAACATTCTTACGTTATCGATAATGCTGCCCGCATACAGATACGGCTCCTGCTGGACAAGGCCGACGATCCGCTGCAGCTCGGCCTGCGGCAGCTCGCGGATATCGATGCCGTCGATAAGGATGCTGCCTTCCTGGACATCGTAGAATCGGCACAGCAAGCTGATCAGCGAGCTCTTGCCCGCTCCGGTCGTGCCCACGATGCCGATCATTTCGCCGGGATGGATATGAAGGCCGAGTCCGTGAATGACCGGCGAACCGCTCTCATAACCGAACGTAATGCGATTGAAATCGATACGGCCTTGAACCGCTTCCCGTTCGATCCGGACCGGCTGCGGTTTGTCCTCGACCTCGGGGCGAATATCGAACACCCCCCATATCCGGTTAACCGCAACGGTAGCCGATTGCAGCGTGTTCCACTGCTGCGTGATGGCGATTACCGGCTGGAAAAACTGGCGAATATACGTGATGAACGCATACAGAACGCCGAATTCCAGCGTTCGGTCCAGGACTGCCATGCCGCCGAGCCATACGACGAAAGCGATCGTCAGGTTGCCGAGCAAATCGAACGAACGGTTAAACAGCACAAGCGTGCGAATTTCGCGAATATTAGCCTTGTAGTAAGCGTCATTCCGCTCTTTGAACTGCTCCGCCTGCGCCTTCTGCTGATGGAACGCTTGAATCAAGCTCATACCCGACAAGTTCTCGGCCACGAATGCGACGAGCCGGGACAGCCGCGTGCGTGCCATTTGGTACGTATTGCGCATAAAGGAACGGAACGCGACCGCGATGATTGCGATCAGCGGCAGCAACACCAAGCAATACATGCCGAGCGTTCTATCGAGCTGAAACATCATGACCAGAATGAAGACCAATGTAAAACCGTCGCGCAGCAGCGTGAGAATCACTTGATTGAACAATTGGTTCAGCGCCTCGGTATCGCTCGAGACGTGCGTAATGAGGCTGCCGCTCGGCGTCTTGTCGAAATAGGACATGGACAGCTTCGTGATGTGCCCGAACAGCTGCTTTCGGATTTTGGCCACGATGCTTTGCCCGGCGTTCTGCAGCAAATTGCTCTGAAGGTAACTGAATAACAGCCCCAATATCGACAACCCGAAGTAAATGGCGCAAATGGTCAGCAGACCGCCGTAGTCGTTCTTGCCCGCCATCAGATTGTCGTCGATCGCAATCTTGACCAAGTACGGCTGGAGCAGCTCGGCTGCAATTGCAATCACGGTACATAGCACGACCAGCGCAAAGGTCATCCGGTGTTCTGCGCCGTAAGAGACGAGGACTCGAAGGGCGGAACGATACTGGGGCTTCTGCTTCCTGCCGGTATCCGTCTTCTGATCCGTCTGCCAATTAGTAATGGCCTGCCGCATGCTGGCTTCCCTCCTCTTGAATCGCGTGGAGCGCAGCGTACAGCCCCGGCCGGGCAAGCAGCTCCTCATGATTCCCGCGCTGGACGATTTGTCCGCCCTCCATGACGAGAATCAGATCGGCGTGCTTCAAAGCGCTGATGCGGTGGGTGATAATCACGGTCGTCTTGCCCCGCCGCTCTTCCCGGATCGTCTGCACAATCTCGCTCTCGGTGACGGCATCGACGGCGCTGACGCTGTCGTCCAGGATCATGAACGGAGCCTGCTTGATGAGGCCGCGCGCCAGACTCGTTCGCTGCCGCTGTCCTCCGGATAACGTGATCCCCCGCTCCCCCAGCTTCGTCTCGAAGCGATCGGGGAATTGGACGATATTATCATAGATCCGTGCTTGCTTGGCCGCGATCTCGATCTCCTCCTGTCCGGCCTCCCGTCTGGAGAAGGCGATATTGTCACGGATCTTCGTGCTGAACAGGAAGCCGTCCTGAGGCACATAAGCGATCTGGCTGCGCAAGCTCTCCAGCGTCAGCTTGCGGATATCCGTCTCTCCGATTCGAATCGCGCCCGCAGGAGGATCGTACATGCGAAGCAGCAGCTTGACGAGCGTCGTCTTCCCGCTGCCGGTCCGTCCGACGATGCCAATCGTCATGCCGGGAGCAATCTCGAGATCGATGTCCCGCAAAGCAGGCTCCGAAGCTCCTGGATAAGAGAACGTCAGCCCTTGCATATGCACGACAGCTTGCCCGAGATCGACCGGCACGGCATCTTCCGCCTCTACGATGTCCGGCCGCACCTCGACCAGCTCGTTCAGCCGCTGCAGGGACGCGCGGGAACGCTGCACGGTGTTGATGACGTTGCCGATCTGCTGCAGCGGCGTCATCAGCATCCGGACGTACAAGGTCATCGCTACAAAATTACCGAGCGTGAGCTTTCCCGTAACCGTCAAGTAACCGCCGAGCGCCAGCGTGACGATTAAAGACATCGAGCCGAGGAACGGAACAAGCGCCTGAAAGAACGAAGACATCCGGACCAGCGACAGCTGGCTGTCCCGAATCCGGTCGACGTAAGAGCCGAAGCGCTCGGTCATGATCGGCTCTACCGCGAACTTCTTCGCGACGCGAATGCCGCCGAACTGCTCCTCGGCCGTTTCCGTCATCGCACCCAGCGCTTCTTGCACCCTCATCGACCGTTTGCGGATGGCCGGCCCGAAGCGCGTTACGATCCAGGGAATCAGCAGCAGCGGTCCGACGGAGGCTGCTACCAGGTAGAGCGGGATGTCGCTCAGGAGCATCGCGCCGATACACGAGAGCAAGAGCAGCGTCGCCATCGCCAGTTGGTTGATGCCCATGGAGATCGATTCCCTAACGCCGGTGACGTCGTTCATGAAATAGCTGAGCATTTTGCCGACGCCGTTCTGCGAATAATAACGCTCGCTCAGCTCCGAGAAATGCGCGAACAGACGGCGGCGGGTCATAAATTCGAACAGGCGGCCGACATACATGATCAAATATTGGCCGTACCCGCCGATGACCGCATGCCCCGCACCGACCGCCAGCAGCAGCAGGCTGTACCGAACGACATCGTGTCCGGCCAGCTCCCCGGACTGCAGCCGGTCCGTGAAGCCGCCAAGCACCTTAGGGAAATAGGCATACACGATGCTTGCGGCCGCATGCAGCGCGAATGACGACGCATAAATACGCCACGTATCTCCGAAATACGGTTTCAGGATACCCTTAGACTTCAATAACGTATCGCCCCTTTCGCCCGCTTCACAGGACTTCATCCGATCATTCGTCCCGGTTGTCATTCGGCAACGAACCCGTCCCGTCTGCAGTCGTTTCGTCCGAATCCGCATTCGGCAGCGAGGCCACGATGTCTTTCAGGTTATCCTGGAGCTTGCTCATCAGCTCTTGAAACTGCGCCGCCTGCTCGGAGGACGGGTTCTCCTTCGCCGCTTCCGCCGCCCTCGCCATCAAGTAGACGACATCGGACCATTCCTTGACGAAGGCGCGCAAGTAATGCTTCCCATATCTTCCTCCGTGATGCCGATGCCGTCCATGCTCCCAACGCTTCTCCGGCCGCTCCTTGTCCTGGCTTTCTCTTTCGCGCAGAAAGGCCGCGCCTTCATCCGTAATATGGTACAGCTTCTTGCCGTCCGTTTCTTTGCAGCCGATCAGCTGCATGTCTTCCAGCAGCTGCAAATTCGGGTAAATGGAGCCGGGGCTCGGCGAGTACAGCCCGCCCGTCTTCTCTTCCATCGCCTTCATTAACTGATATCCGTGCATCGGCTCCGACGCCAGCAGCTCAAGCAGGGCGAATTTGAAACCTCCGCGTTCGAAGAAGCGCTTGCCCTCCCCCCTTCCGCCGTGTCCGCCCCGGTGCTCGCCATGACGATACCTCTTGTTAAGTTCACGGTACCCGTCCGGATGACGCGACGGTCCGAAACGGTGATCGCTATATCTCATAATTGCACTCACCTTTCAATACGATATATCGTTATATTATTACGATATATCGTATTGTGTCAACATAGATATTTCCATGATCCGGAATATTTCTCGGCTGAAGAAGGATGAGCCGTAAACGAGAGTACGATCAAACGAAACGAAGCCGATCTCGGACGGGAACCGTTCCCGCCGTGAGTCGGCCTCATTTTCATATCGCTCATCAGCCCTTGGAAATTTCGGCAAGCCTCTCTTGCAGGCGCTCCGTACATACGCCTCCGTGGTACGTAATAATCGTTTCGATCGGCAGCGGCAGAAGCTTGGCCACCGACCTGCGCGCCTCCTCCATATCGGGCGTAAAATTCGGATCGGGCGGCATCAGCGTCCCTTCGTGCGAGGTCAGGGCGTCGCCGGAAATTAACGTTCGGCTCGGCTCATGATACAGGCAAATGTGATCCGGTGTATGGCCCGGTGTGAACACAACCCGAATCCCTCCGCAATACGGAAGAATGTCTCCGTCCTGCAGTGTCGCATCCACTCTGGCGGGAGGAACGACGATGCCGCGTTTCAAGAGCGGCGCTTCGCCCTGTATGTAGGGCTTCGTCAGCTCGTGGGCGAGCACCTCGATACGTCCGTTCGTGGCGCCAACCAGCCCGGGCAGTCCGCCGATATGGTCCAAATCCTGATGCGTAATAATCACTTTCGTCAGCCTGTCCAGCGGGAAGCCCTCCGCCGCCAGCGTATCGCGAATTCGCTCGATTTGGCCGGGGATGCCGGTATCGACGAGAATCACGTCCCGCTCATCCCACAGCAGCGTTGCATGGACGACGAACGATCTCCCCCCGGCATCCATGTCCAGCTTGACGGCTTTGACACCTGTATTTCCGCTCATCCTGAGTGCCTCCTCTCGAATCGATATCTTTATTTTACCCTTAACATACTTGCACGGAAACCCCTTCCATATGCGCGCATTTCTGTCGAAAGTTCTGACGCTGTAACATTGCGTTCTTACCGACCGGCGCCGTTGCGCTAAGAGACTCTGCCGTTACGTATGCCGCTCTTTGCCTCCCGTGATGGCAGCGTTGTTGGTTACGTATGCCGTGCTATGCTCCCTTAGTTGGCAGCGTTATTGGTTAGCGGTTTCGGACGTCCTTATTTCGCTCGAAAGCTGCATATCGGTGGAGATAGCGGTTTGCGAGGGACTTATTTGGCGGCTTGGTGCGTTGAACGTTAAATGTTTGCGCTTACACGAAAAATTAGCTCCTCCGCAAACCGTTATTTTGACCGATGCTCGTGGAGTTGAGAAAATAAAGCCCCGGGAATCCGTAATTTAAGCGAGATGACTCGGCAGATGGCGATGTACAGAGTCAAGCTCCTAAACCTCTCGAAAATGAAACGTTCACACAAGCCTCTACATATGTGAAATTGAGACTCGTATCGGTATGTGTGGAATGGACCCGCCGGGAAAGCTGGAGTGTCCCAATTTCCTAATTTTGGTGGACAAAATCAGAATGAAGGCACGTAACGCCACCGTAACGCCTATTCAGCCAAACTATGGAGTGCAGCTTATATCCGACAAAACCGGGACTCGCCCGATTGGGGCGGTCCCGGCCTGCCGTTCACACGTTAGGCTTGCTTCCGTTGCTCCTTGAGCATGGCGAGCTCTTCCATGACGTCTGCGCGAAGCTTGCGCTCCCGCTCCTGGACGGCGCTGCCGCCCATCAGCTGGTTGACGGCGCGGCTCGCTTTCGCTTCCGCTTCCCATCTCCACACCTGCTGCTCCATGCCGGCGAGGGCGCCGTTCATCTTCTGTGCGTCGAAGGAGTGGATGACCCGGTTGACGTCGCGGATCGTGCGGGCGGCCTCGGCCCGGGCGGCAAGCGCCTCGTGCTTCTGCACCAGTGCCTCGCGGGTTGCCTGCAGCTCCCTGAGCTGCTCAAGCAAAGCGGCGGTTTGCGCTTTGACAGCCTCGTACTGCTCACGGTACATCTCAAGCTTCTGCACTTGCACAAGCTTCTCCTGGATCGCCAGCTCGGCGATAGCATCCTCACCGCGGTCGACAGCCAGCTCCGCTTGGCGGGTACGCTTCGCGACCAGCTCCTCCGTACGGTTAACCAGCGCCTCGCATTGCGTTTCCGTAAACAAATGGCCCGCCAGCGTTGTACGCACTTTATCGATCTGCTCCTGAACCTCGCGGATATATTGCTTAACCATGTTCACCGGATCTTCCATGCGGTCCAGCGCATCGTGAATGTCCGCAAGTGCAATGCTTTTAACTCGAGAGAAAATACCCATTTTAGTTGTCCTCCTTCATAGCTTGCTGCTCCCATTCGTCGAGCAGCTTGGCGTTGTTTACATTTTCGGTGTACATCGGGTTGGCAAGCGGCTCGGCTTGTCCCGCATAAGACTGCACCGGAGCGGGCTGCCTGTTCATTCTGTAAGCCAAGTATGCACCGACCAGTACGATCGGGATGCCGATGACCGGCGGCGTCAAGAGAAGCAAGCCCGCTGCGGCGAAGCTCATACCGACGATGCGTACGAAGCTGCTGTCCTTAGCCTTCTTCCACAGCAGCGCACCGCCGACCAGCATCATGAGCGGCAGCAGCCAGCTCAAGAACCGTATAGTGCCGAAGCCATGCGCGACTTGTCCTCCAAAGCCGCCGCGGCCGCCGCGGATGCCGTGCGGCATCATGCTCATGCCGCCTCCGTGCCCTCGCCCGAAGGTACGCGGCCCGTAGCCCGGCCCTCCGCTCCATAAGAAGTGGTACGCAGCGCCGATGACGATGAGCGCTCCGGCCCCGAATAAGATCCATTTCCACGTGTGCTGCTTCTTCAAGCCGTTCCTCTCCTTTACTTCTATGTTACGCCCCTGTTACAGACGTGTCGGCAGCCGGTGCTGCCGGTGCGGTCGTCTCTGTGCTTGCCGGAGCTTTAGGGGGCATCTTGCGGTCTATGAACTGACCGATTTCCTCATCAAGACCGGACTTGATCTGCGAGATCAGCTGATCCCGGCTCACGCCGTGCTCCTGTGCGATATCCGCGAGCGATTGGCCCGATTGCAGAGCGGTCTTCAGCTCATCCTCCGTCATCCCCAGCAAAGCGGCGATTTGCTCTTGCCCGCCGAACATTCCGCCCAGGCCCCGGCCCATGCCTTTGCCGCCGCGCTTGCCGGGCTCGCCGCCTGCCGGAAGAACGCTCGTAATTTGCTGCTGCACTTGTTCGTTAAGGCCTGCCTTCTGCCGATCCGCCTGCTCCTGCGTCAGCTTGCCTGCCGCGACCGCATCGTCGATAGCTTTGGTTTGCGCGTCGACCAGCTTTTGCAGCAGATCCGCCTCGCTCAGACCCGCCTTCTCCTGTGCGACCTGAGCCAGCGTCTTGCCTTGGCCAAGCTCGGTACGAAGCGCTGCCTCGTCGATGCCGATCAGAGCCGCCGCTTCCTTCGTCACCTGCATGCCGCCGTGGAAGCCGCCCTTACCTCGTTCACCTCCCCTTCCGAAAGCCTTGCCTGCATCTGCCTGAGCGCTCGCCGCGCCGTCCGTAGAATTCGTTGCGGCATAAGCCTTCTGCTGTTGTACGGCGACCGCCGCACCTCCGATCAAGAGCGCCGCCGCCAGTGTGCCTGTCATCATTTTTTTGCTCCATGGTTTCATCGTTATCTGCTCCTTTCAAGTGGCTTGTGTGTTGATCTGCTTTACACTTTGAAGTATAGGCACCTAACCTTAAAGGGACATGATAATGGGCTGAGGGTTCATTGAATCTTCGCTGAATATCCGCTGAATGAATTTGGCAACCGCCTGCGGCCGGATCGCCCATGCCGGGCGTACACGAAAAACGACCGCTTGCCCCGGAATACGGGCAAACGGTCGCTGCCGAATGTCTTCTTCTATTTCACTTGAAACAAAGCCGTCAGTTGCTCCAATTCGGCCATCATGTCATTCAGCGCTTGGGTCGAAGCCACCATATCGTCCATCAACGCAATTTGTTTGTCGGAATGCTCCGCTACCAGCTGCGAATTCGCCGCCGAAGTCTGTGCGATATGGACCATTTGTCCCATCGAGGCCGAAACCTCCTCCGTACCGGCGGATAGTTGCTGGGTCGCGGCGGAAATTTCCTGCACCTGCTCGGAAACTTGCATAATCGAGCTGCGAATCGCGGAAAAAGTATGACCGATCTGCTGCATATGCACAATACCATGTTCAATCTCTTGCTTATTTTGACTTATCGATTGTGTCGCGCTAACCGACGAACTCTGAATTTGCCGGACCAGGTCGGACACGCTGTTGACGGACTGCTTCGTCTGCTCCGCCAATTTTTTCACTTCGCCGGCCACGACGGCAAAGCCTCTGCCGGATTCTCCGGCTCTTGCAGCTTCAATGGAGGCATTCAGCGACAGCAGCGCCGTTTGATTGGAAATATTCGAAATCAGTCCGATAATGTTGCCGATCTCCATGGCATGTGCGTTGAGCTCATGGATAACCTGGTAAGCGGCATTCGCCGTGTCATTGATAATACTCATTTGGCCGATGGCCTTCTGAATATCGTTGTTGCCGTTCTCCACCCGGCCATATACGCCTGCCGCTTGATCGGACACCGTACCGGAGGACTCGGCAATTTTTTGGATGCCGCTGGACATTTCCTCCATCGCTCTGGCCGACTGCTCGGCACCGGCGAATTGAACGCTCGTTCCTTCGGCGATCTCCCGGATGGAGCTGCCGATTTGTTGAACCGATTCGGACGACAACCCCGTCGTTACGGTAAATTTGTCGGTGGCAGCGGCAACGCTTCGGATCGACGAATGGATCTTCGCAACAATCCCCGAGAAGGAATCGAGCATCGTATTCATGCTGCCGATTAATTGGCCCATTTCGTCGTGCGACTTAACGGGGAGCCGTTCCGTCAAATTTCCGGCAGCAACCTTCTTCATGAAGGAGGATAGCGTCAGCACCATGGCCGAAATATACCTGGAAACGATAAGGGCAAAGATCAAGGTTAAGAGAACAACCGCCCCCATGACAGAAACGGATATTTTCCTCGTTAGATTCACGTGGGCAAGCACTTCGGCTTCCGGTACGGCCACTACGAGCTTCCAATTCGTATTCGGTATAGTCCCGAAGTAATTGATCATTCTTACACCGGCGTCGTCCGTATACGTGAATGTTCCCGATTCGTGATTGAGCACGTAGTCTTGGAATTTTTGCGCATCTTCGCCCTTGGAGAACTCCTCCAGCTTTTTCCCGATCCGGCCGGTGTCGGGATGCGTATAATACTCGCCTATACCGGATAACAGATAGCCGTAGCCGGTTTCAGCGATTTTGATGCGATTGGTGACCGCTGTGAAAGCTTCCGGCGACACGGTGCTGACGATGACTCCGACCAAATTGCCGGCATCGTCCAGTACGGGAACATCGATCGGAAAGATGTACTGGTTCGACACTTTGCTGAGCAGCATATCGCCGACGACCGTTTTTTTCGTTGATTTCGCCTTCAGAAAGTGGTCTCGGTCGCTAACATTAATCGGTACGCCCGAAATATCGACTCCGACGCCTTCGGGATTTATGAAATTATAGTTTTGGATATCGGCGTCGCTTTCCTTTAATGCCTTCAGCAGCGGAAGAATGTGTTTCGGGTCACCTTTCTTGAACTCGGGATGACTTTTCAACAAAGTCTCTGTTCTTGCCGCTTTGGCTTGAATCCACTGGTTCAATTGGGCCATATAAATATTTGTAAGGTCTTCTTGAATGTTCTCATTCTCCGTACGAGCCGAATTGCTGAAATAGGATACGGAGAAAAACGTGGTAGCCAGCAATGGAACGATGGAAATGATGAGAAGCAGCAGAGTCAGTTTGAAGCGGATCGAAATGTCCTTCCATTTGAATCTCATAGCCAGGTCTCCCTTGAACAGTAATGTTGTCGCATGAATCGATACGTTTTGACAAATCTCGCCATATTGATATCGGTACTTTAAGATGAATTTGTTAGGTTTTTATTAGGATTTTGTCGCATATATTTGATAAAAATAAAAGACAAGGCCGATGCCGCCAACGGGCGGCCGCTCCTTGTCTCTTTATTTCCGCGGCTATCCAGCCGCTTAACTTAGTTATATCGCGCCGGTCTCCTGAAAATGCCTCTTCAGCCTAATCGCCAGCTCGTCGTCGGAAAGCGGGTTGCGGTGCGTGTTCTCCAAATAAATGTACTTCTCGGTTTCCGGCATCAGGTATTCCTTATACCACAGGAAGAAGTCGGGACTGTCGCCGTGCATGCGCAGGAAGCGTCTGAGCGTGTCCACATTGTACACGGTACTCTCGATATTCGTAAGCCAATCCGCGCGATAGAAGCGGTCCCACTTGCCATGCTCCGCATCCCTCAGTACGTCTAGGCCTTTCCGGTAGCACCACAACGATTCGGAGGCGAAGACGAACGCCTGCGGGTAACGCTCTTCGCGATATTCCCCGTAAGCGCGGCAGAGCCAGTAAAAGCCCTCGCAGCCGGACAAATGCAGGGCGCCGTGGAACCTCAGATGATCCGCCGCCCGCCGGGCGTCGTCCGTGCCGAGCTTTGCCGCCACAACCTCGTCGCACCGCTGCAGCCATGCCTCCCACTTCCGCATGCCCTGCCCCAGCCGCTCCTCGAAGCCCTTCACTTGTTCCTGGAAAGGAACGTCGCCTACGGCCCAGAACAGCCTTTCGAGCGGCTGATCGCCTTTCCCCTGCAGCCAGTGGCCGATGATTTTCCGGGCCGGATGGTGATAATACTCGTCGCCGGCCAAATCGTCGGCGTTAGGCCCGTACGGAATCGCCGCTTCCGAATAGCTGCGGTACAGCTCCTCCAGCTCAGCATGATGCGCCCCATAATAGCCGCTCACGAACTCGCTCAAGTGCTGGTCCGCGTCGATATGGCCGGCGCTCCACAGCTCCCGAATGATATCCAGCTGGTACACATGGGGCCTGATGTTGCCGCAGTTGACCAGCAAGTATTCATCCGCTCTGGCCGCAAACGCCGATTCGATCTCCTGCTTCAGAAAAGCCGCCGGCCCCGGGAACATCGTCAGGTGATTCGAAGCCTGCAAATCGTGGAACGTGACGTGATAGTACACGCCATGCTTACCGCCGTCCCTTTCCGCCGGAAGCGCCGGTACCCGGAGATTGAGATTGCCGTGTCTGCGGGACACCATCCTGCCGTAGCCGTTATCGGCCCACACCTTGATCACGTCGTCCGGCAGGTCCACATAACCGCCCTTGTACAATTCGGATATTTCGCCATAAAGAGCCGCACAGTACACCGGATTGTCCACAGCGCTCGCGATCATGTCGTACTGCTTCCGGATGACCTTGCTGATCATTGCCCCGCGCTTCTCCGGCGTGTCGAAGGAAGGGTCGTCAATCCAGAACGGCTTGTCTCCTTGGCCGCGGAACGACAATACCCAAACGACCTTCATCTCCTTCTGCTCTTCGATTGCCTCCCGCCACAAGCTTTCGAACAGCTCGGGCTCCTCGTGATAGCTTGGTTTTCTCCCCGGGAAGGCGCGCAGGAACATCTCGGCGCCCAGCGGCTCGGCATGGTGATGCGTGACCCACAGGCCCATCTCGGCGGCGAGCTTGTAATGGATGCCGTCGCGCGGCAGGTCCGTACCCGGAATGACCATATTGCCGCCGCAGCGCAGCAGCGCTTCGAACACCGGCTCCCACACTTCCCGTGATGGCGGATACGGCTCCTTCCAGCCGATCAAGCACACCTCGTCGTTAACGAACCACCCGCGGTAACGGACCTTCGGTGCCGGAGCGTCGTAATTTTCGCAAGGAATATCGATTTCGGAACGCGCAGCGATCGCTTGATCCGCCCAAAACCAAAACGGCTGAATGCCCAAAGCCTTTCTGCTGAATTCCAAAATCCCGTAAACGAGCCCCAGCTCATCCCGGCCCACAATATCCATACGGAGTGACGTTCCATCGGAGGGGAACCGAAAGCCGAACGCCTCGGGCCGCTGCGGAATGTCGTCTTGCTCATTCGCATAGCGGATATGAAGCTCCGCCGCTTGCTGACCGCCCGCAACAAGCTCGGGAGCCGTGCCTAACACCGCTTCGAGATCCCGGACCAGCATCCGGACGGCGTGCTCAACCGGCGAAGTCAGCGCCTCCGGAATGCGAACGCGCACCTGCCCCTTTATTTTTAGAACACCGTTACCACTGCGATTCACCTGTCATCATCCTTCCTCAACGATCTATCTGGAATCTCCGTGCTTCATCTGACTTTCCCGATATTGTCCCGGAGAGACGCCTACGATTTTCTTAAATACCCGGATGAACGAAGTCGTGTTCGCATAGCCGATAATTTCCGATATCGTCTGCACCGAAGCATCCGATTCGCGCAGCATTTTTTTCGCATAGTCCATTTTTAACCCGATGAGAAAATCGCTGAAGTTCTCGCCGGTGCTTTCCTTGAACAGCTGGCTTAAATATTTGGGTCCGATTTGAAACCGGTCGCTCAGCAGGGTAAGAGAGAGGCTGGGATCCATGAAATGTTCCGTCACATAGTTACGAATGTCCCGAATCAGCGCATGATGACGGCGGCTCTGCGCAAGCTCTCCGACCTGCCCGGCAAGCGGCTCCAAGGCGGTGAGGAAGCACGCCTCCAGCTCCTGCAGAGTATCCGACTGCTCTAGAGCGAGGAGCAGGCCCGACTTCGCCTCCAGCAGCCGCTCTTTAGCCGCTTCAGGCAGCGCACCGTCCAGCTCGTACTCGAGATGGAACACCAAGTAATGAAGCAGACGGTTGACATCGTCCTTGCGGAGGCGCTGTACGGCCATCTCGCCGAACAGCCGCTTCAGCTCGTCGGGCCATTCGGGCTCGGACATCCGGAGCTTGCGAACGATCGTGCGGATGCTTTCCAGGTAGGCGAACCATTCGCCGTCCGGCTTCCCTATCACTTCAACCGAGTCGATAATTTGATTCGCACCCAGCGTAACCTTGCGGCTGACGGCCGCCGAAGCGTCGTCGAACGAACGGGCGATCGCCGGCTCTTGGTGAGCGGGCGAACCGATGCCGATCGTAACCGTAAAATCCAGATGCTGCTCCACCCACACTCTCACTTGCTCCGCAAGCTGCAGCATTTGATGCTCCAGAGCTTCGCCGTCATCCGAGATGAGCAGGACGACAAGCTGATGCTTGAAGATCCACTCCGTCACGATCCTTTGGCCGTTCTGCTCGGAGATTTCGACGGCAACGCTGCTGACGATAAATTTGAACAGCGATTGATCACCCGGGCTGTACTTGAGACCGAACTGCACGTAGTGATCGATCTCCAATAGCGCTACGATAAAGTGGCCGGCCGCCAGCCCGAAGTGATGCCATTCCTGCTCCCACGCAGCCCGGTCGTCTTCGTACTCCCCTTTTAGCAAAATTTGCAAAAACTGCTGTCTGCGGATCACCAGGTGCTCCTGCTGTTTTTCCTGGAAAGCCATATTATTCGTAATCAACCGCTCGATCGCATGATCGATGAAGGCGAATTCGTTGCGGTTCTCCCCCGGCTCGGCGGGCTTGATGGCGGAGGAGAACCGATCGATCCGATGCAAAATCGCCTCAATCGGCTTATAGCTCCTGCGGGTCACGTAGAAGGTAGAGCCGATCGCGAAGACAATGGCCCCCAGCGCCAGCAAAATCCATACCGTACTTCCGTGAAGCAGAAAATCAAACAGCTTGCCGCCCTTAATGCTCATGCGGTATTTCCAGCCCGTGTAGTCCGAAACGACCTCCGCATTCAGTGTGCTGCTGGACGATGCTGCGCCGCTTTCGCCGAAGAACGGCTTTCCCTGGGCGTCGAACAGCTGCGCCTCCGTAATATTTTGGTCAATCATTTGATGAATATAGGAATCGAGCGACGACACCTTGATATTAATCATTAAGTAGCCTAAGCTTCCGGAATCGCGCGGGATCTTCAGCCCCAGCGACGTGACGCTCACCGATGCGGCGCCGTTCTCCTTAAGCCGAGGCGGCGACCAAACGCCGCTCAGTATGCTTTCCATCGAGCTGCGGACGTAGCTGCGGTCGGGAAATTGTTCGATCGGGCGAATCTCGCTTTGATCGAGCACCTTGCCGTCCCGGGCCCGGTACAAGTAAACGGAATCGATGAGCCCGTATCGAACGATGAGCGTGCTTAGCAGATTGGAAACATCGTACTCCCGGGCCCGGTCCGAAGGTCCGACAAGAAACTGCTGCAGCTCCTCGCTCGTTTCGCCCATTTTCTGCGCGTCGAACGCAATCCCCTTCAGCGAGCTGTCCACCATGTTCGCAATGAATGCGGCCGTCAGCCGGTTCGCCTGACTCGCATTGCGGACATTTATTTCGTTAATAACGGATATGAAAATAAACACCAGCATACTAACCGTAACAAACAGTATGGGAAGGTACGACAGCAGCATCCTCTTGATGTAATTGTTGTTACCGATCCTCATCTTCCCCACCCTCTGTGCTCTTAAGCATGCGGTAACCGCCGGAAGAGGCCTGCGCCGTCATTCCGCCTGCCCTTTCATTGCTTTATAGGCGGCTCTGCGTTCGTCGATAACGGCTTGACCGCCCAGCTTCAAATATTCCCGGGTTAGCGTATCAAACGTAGTGCTGAAATCTTCCGGCTTGGCCAAAATACTCTTCACGATCGCTTCCTGTGCTTTTGCCTTCAGCGTTTTGCCGAATTTGATCTCGGCATCGATCGGGCGGTCGAAGCGCGGTGCGGTGTAGCCGTCCTTTAGTCCGTTAAGGATCGTTTGCTTCGCCAGCTCTTTGTAGCTCGGGAATTGGAGAGACGCGACTTCCACATTGTTATCCCGCGAGCCGACATCTTTGCCGTTGATCACGAGCGCCAGATCGCTGTTATTGTAGAACGTGTTCCTCGCTTCGTCCGTCACGATCGCCTTCGGAATGCCGTTCTCCAGTGTATAATGCCGGCCCTCGATACCGTTCGTGAGCGTGAACAGAATATCCGGCTTCGACATCCAATCCAAATACTTTATCGCTTCGACCGCATGCTTGCTCGACTTGGGCACCATGATATACATGCCGATCGGCTCGTACACCGCTTTCGGCGACTTGCCCTCCTCATCGGTGAACGGATCCATCGCGACGTATTCGGCACCCGGAACGTTCTTCTTCAGCGCATCGAAGACGTTGCCCGTACCCATTAGCACATGGTGAGCCGCCAGCGCGGTGAAGGCCCCGACATAACCGTTCGCCACAGCCTTCTCGAAGCTTTTGCCGTCTTTATCCAGCGCGAAGTCCGGATTGATCAAGCCTTCGGCATTCATTTGGTTCAGGAAGCGGACGCCCTCTTTGAAGCCCGGCTTCATCACTTCCGGGACCGAGGTGCCCGGGGTCGTGGATAGTGCGTAGCGATCCTCTTCCGGCATCTTGGTAACGAACGATTGGATCAATACGAACGGGGACGTAATCGTCGTACCGTCGATCGAAGAGAAGCTGTAAGGGATCACTTTGCCGCCGGTTTGCCCCGGGTCTTTTTCCTTAAACGCTTTCATCGTTTCGTAAAATTGCTGCGTCGTCTTCGGTACCGGCAGTCCGAGCTTATCCAGCCAATCCTTGCGAATATAAGAAGACTGGGTATAGGGCAGCGGCCGCTTCGCCGGGATGGTATACTGCTTGCCGTTGAAGACGCCGTAGGCCAAAACTTCGGGACCGAGGAACGTCTTCAGGTTCGGCCCATACTTGTCGATCAGCGGGCCGAGCTCGGTCAAGCCGCCCCCCTTGACGTAATTGTGAACCGTATTCGTGTCGTACGTAAACACAATATCGGGTGCATCGCCGGTAGACATCAGCAGGTTGAGCTTGTCCACCTCTTGATTCCGCGGCACGGCCACGAACTGCAGCTTGATGTAGTTCGGATCGCCGAAATGTTCCTGAATCCACTGCGTCCAGAAGTTATTGTCGACCGGTCCGGCGCCCGCGGGCGCATTTCCCCTATCGAACACCTCTGCCTTCAAGGTGACCGGCGCCAGACTCACGGCGCCTCCGGAGACGTCAGGAGAAGAGCTGGAGCAAGCCGCAAGCATGACGGTCAGCGCCAGTGCAGCAGCGGAAGCTCCGATCCGCTTTCTATGCTGTGTTTTCATGCTAGCCCTCCTTACCTGCTATTTCGACTCTCTCTTCGATCAGACCTGTATAAAAATCAGAGGATTTCAGCCGATTTTCAGATTCAGCCTGGCGATCGCATCAGCCACCATTCGAGCGGCAGCCTCCGCACCTTGCTCGTTCAAATGCGTATTGTCTTGAACCCCCTCCGGGTAATTCGGATGCTCGCCCGGCTCCAGCCAGGTCAGCCACTCCTTCGATTTGGCTTCTCCCATTTCCTTGAAGGCGACGGCGCTGCGTCCGCATAAATCGATGAAGGGGACGTTCTCCCGGACTGCCAGCGCTTCCATCGATCGGGGATAATCGCCGTGCGTGTCGATCAGTAACCCGTCTGCGTCAAAATGTCTGCGGCAAATCGGCGAGATGAGTACGGGACACGCCCCCTTCTCTCTAGCCCCGTCAATGTATTGCTTCAAATAAAGAGGGTACGTGCTCCAAGGACTCGTATGCCTCCCGGCATCTTCCTTGCTGTCGTTGTGTCCGAATTGAATGAACAAGCAGTCGCCCGGCTTGATCAGGTCTACAATTTCGGCCAGCCTTCCTTCGTCGATAAAGCTCTTCGAGCTTCTCCCGTTCGCGGCCTTGTTCACGATCCGAACGGATTCGGGCACAAATAAGTGAAGCTTATTGCCCCAGCCCTGCATCGGATATTTGTCAGGCGGATAGTTCGCCATCGTCGAATCTCCCGCCAAATAAATCGTTTGCCGATTCATTTCGCCACCCCGCTATGTAGTCGTGTTTATTCATTCCCGCAGGCAACCGGGCAGCCTTCGACCGCTCCGTTCCTGCAAAAATTCTGTAAGCGGTCCCCCGCCCATATTACCCATACTATACGTGAACTGCGGCGAACGAAACAATAGACCGTTTTCCGGATGTTAGCCGAATTCCGAATCCGTTGATACAACTGGCTTCACCGAACAAAAAACGGGAACACCCGTCATGAAGCAGCGGATGTTCCCGGATTTAGCACGAAGCTGATGTGCTCTGCGATTGCGGTCTATGGATTACTTCTTCATATCTTTGTAAGCGGCTCTGCGTTCGTCAATGACGGCTTGACCGCCCAGCTTCAGGAATTCGCCGACTAACGAATCGAACGTCTTGCTGAAATCTTCCGGCTTCGCCATGATGCTCTTGACGATAGCCTCTTGCGCCTTATCCTTGAGCGTCTTGCCGAATTTGATCTCCGAATCGATCGGGCGATCGAAGCGAGGCACGGTGTACCCGTCCTTGAGCCCGTTAAGAATCGTCTGCTTCGCCAGTTCTTTGTAGCCTGCGAATTGGATTGAGGCGGCTTCGATATTTTTTTCCTGGGAGCCGAACTCTTTCCCGTTGCTGATGATGGCGATATCGGTGTTATTGTAGAACGTCTTCTTCGCTTCGTCCGTCGTGATCGGCTTCGGGAAACCGTTCTCCAGCGTATAATGCTGGCCTTCGATGCCGTTCTGCAGCGTAAACAGCACTTCCGGCTTCGACATCCAATCCAAATATTTCACCGCTTCCACCGCATGCTTGCTCGACTTCGGAACCATGATGTACGCGCCGATCGGATCGTAAACGGCTTTCGGCGATTTGCCGTCTTCGTCCGTGAACGGGTCGATCGCGATGTACTCGGCGCCCGGAACGTTCTTCTTGAGCGTGTCGAAGACGCTGCCGGGGGCCATCAGGTTCGGGTGAGCGGCCAGCGCCGTGAAGGCGCCGACGAGTCCGTTCGCCACGGCTTTCTCGAAGCTCTTGCCGTCTTTGTCCAGGGCAAAGTCCGGATTGATCAAGCCCTCCGCATTCATCTTATTCAGGAACTGGACGCCCTCTTTGTAGCCCGGCTTCGTAATTTCCGGGATTGAGGTGCCCGATGTCGACGACAACGCGTAACGGTCCTCCTCCGACATCTTCTTCACGAAGGAATTGATCAGGACGCCTGGAGATGTAATGGTCGTACCTTCAATAGCAGAGAAGTCGTAAGGGATCAGTTTGCCGCCGGTTTGCCCCGGATCCTTCTCCTTAAACGCTTTCATAATTTGGTAAAATTCTTGCGTCGTCTTCGGCGCCGGCAGACCGAGCTTATCCAGCCAATCCTTGCGGATATACGTGGACTGGGTAAATACCAGCGTTCTCTTCGCCGGGATCGTATACTGCTTCCCGTTGAAGACGCCATAGTCGAGAACCTCCTTACCTAGGAACTTCTTCAGGTTCGGGCCGTGCTCCTCGACCACTTGGCCGAGATCGGCCAACCCGCCGCTCTTGACATAGTTGTAGATCGTATTCGTGTCATACGTAAACACGATATCGGGCGCATCGCCGGTGGACATCAGCACGTTGAGCTTATCCACCTCTTGATTCCGCGGTACGGGAACGAACTGCAGCTTAATATGGTTCGGATCCCCGAAATTTTTCTGAATCCATTGCGTCCAGTAGTTGTTATCGACCGGGCCTGCCCCTGCAGGCGCATTGCCCCGGTCGAACACCTCCACCTTCAAGGTGACGGGCTCCTTGCTTGCATTGCCGCTTGCGCCGCCGGCAGGTGCAGCATCCTTGGCCGGGCCGGAGCAAGCCGCCAGCAGGCCTGTCAGCACCAGTGCCGCAGTCGATACGCCAAACCATTTTCTTGTCTCTGCTTTCATGTTCGAACTCCCTTTCGTTGATGTGTTGGTCTTGCCTGTATGTTTACCCCTAAGATGAGGGGGATCAACCTTTGACCGCTCCGATCATGACGCCGGAGACAAAATACCGCTGAAGCCACGGATACACAAGCAGGATCGGCGTCGTTGCGAACATGATGGTCGCCGCTTTGATGCTTTCCGGCACCGTCTCGACTTGAAGCGCACCCTCCTGCGCCGTCACATCAGTCACCTGGCTGTTAATGACGATCTGATACAGCTTCAGCTGAATCGGGTACAAATCGGCATTCGTAATGTAAAAGAGCGCATCCGTGAAGCCGTTCCATCGGGATACCGCATAAAACAGGCTGAGCGTCGCAAGCACCGGCAGCGATAGCGGCAGGACGATGCGGATCAAGCTGCCGATATGGGAGCTGCCGTCCAAATACGCCGACTCCTCCAAGCTGGCCGGAACCGATAAGAAGAACGTCCGCAGAATGATCAAGTTAAACGCGCTGATCATGCCCGGTACGATGAGCGACAGCAAATTGTCGAGCAAACCGAGCTGCTTCACCAGCAAATATTCGGGAATTAAGCCGCCGCTGAAAAACATCGTGAAGACGATGATCAGCATAAACACCGACCGCCCCTTCAGCCGGTCCTTCGTTAACGGATAAGCCGCACAAATGCTCATTACCATACTGATCACCGTGTACGATACAGTCAGGCCGATCGTGAGCACCATCGACCAAATCATTCGCGAATCCTTGAATACGATCTGGTAAGCGTGGAAATCCAATTCCTTTGGAAAAATCGTAACCTGACCGGATAAAACAGCCTGCTTGGAGCTTAACGAAATCGCGACGATGTGCAGGAACGGCAGGAGGCACAGCAGCAGCGCCGCTCCCACGACCAGCATAATGATGGCGTCCGTGAGCCGAAAGCCCGATGATTTGCGCGCAACACCCGTTGACATGTCGTTTCCTCCTACCATATTCCTTGCTCCCCGAAGCGCTTGGCGATCGTATTCGCCAGTACGACGAAGAACAGTCCTACCAGTGCCTGGAATAAGCCCATCGCCGTCGCCAGCGAGAATTGCGCCGCTTGCAGACCGACCTTATACACATAGGTACTGATGACTTCCGCATAATCCATAACAAGCGTATTCCCCATCACGAAAGGCCGCTCGAAGCCGATCGTCATAATATGGCCGAGCTGGATGATGAGAAGCACCACGATGGTCGAGCGGATGCCCGGCAGCGTAATATGCCGCATTTTTTTCCATCTCCCCGCCCCGTCTACCTCAGCCGCCTCGTAAAGCTCCTTGTTAATGCCGGTTAACGCCGCCAAATAGATGATCGTTCCCCAGCCGGCACTTTGCCACACTCCCGCCGCCAGGTACACCAGAACCCAAATATTTTTTTCCGTCAAGAACGGAATCGGCGGAATGCCGATGCCCGCGATCACATTGTTGATCAGGCCGCCGCTCGTGGCAAACATCTGATACACAAGGCCGCCGATAATGATCCACGAAATAAAATGCGGCAAGTACAGAAGCGTCTGCGCAAACTTCTTATACCAAAGCACCCTCAGCTCGTTCAGCAGAAGAGCAAGAATAATCGGCGCCGGAAACGAAACCAGCAAATCCAGAAGGTTCAGCATCAGCGTATTCCGGAGAACCTGATAAAACTGGCTCATCGCGAACAGCTGCCGGAAGTTGTCCAAACCGACCCACTCGCTGCCGGTCACGCCCTGGAAGATGTTATAGTCCTGAAACGCGATCGCCGCCCCATACATCGGCAGGTACTTGAACACAACAAAATACAAAATGGGAAGAGCGATCAGCAAATACAGCTGATAATCCCGCAACAATCCCGCTCCCCGCCGACGCCTCACGACCGCCTGCGACAATTGCGGCTTACTCTGTGTAAAACTTCGATCCATGTGCATCCCTTCTCTCCCTGTCATCAGTCCGAATCGGATTACCCACACTATACGTTGACCTCGGCGATGTGAAAATTGACTCTTTTCCGAGCTCCTATCCGAATTCCGAACCCGTTGATACGGCTGGGCTTCCGAGGCTGCAATCAGAATCCGGTTCATTCCCGGAAATCGGTCAATTCCCTCTGCCCACAGGAAAAAGGCCCATGATCGCTCATGAGCCTCAGTCCATTTATGCTTAAGGTGCTATCCTCTTGGTTGCATGTGCTTCATAGTCAAAATACTGCCCCTCCAGCATCCCGATCAGCGTGTTCGTGAGGCGGAGCTCAAGCGAATGTTGATGCGATTGCGCCGATTCCGGCGGCAGCTTCCACTCGTACGGAGTCCAGCTGCAGACGCCGAGCGATTCGCCGTCAACCAGCAGCTCGGCTATGTCGTAGAAAGGCGTCAATTCCGGCGGCAGGCGCCAGATTGTTGCGCCGGAAGGCGTTTCTGCTCCTGACGCGAGCGCCATTGTTGTCGTTAGGGAGAGAACACCGGCGTAGAACGGGTACCCCTCGAATCCCCACGGCGTACGAACGGCGGCTTGCGGCTTTCGCCCGATGGCGAACCGCTCATGCTCAGGATCGCTATAGACGCCGAAATCGCCCGTAACGTGCAGCGGTTGAATCAGCCCGTCCCACGGCTGCTCCGCAAGCAGTTCGATGTCGATCGTGTTGTCACCCGCCCAGATCAGGGAGCGGATATCGATTTGGCGGTTGTGCGGATCATATCTGCGCACGTGCTCCCATCGCTCCGTCTGGAGCTGTCTGCCGTTCACCTTGACCGTATACGCACCGGACAACGCTCCTTGCTCCATGAACAGGAAGCAAGCTTCCGGCAGCTCCTCCACCCGGAACTGCGCCCGGTAATGACAGCGCAGCGGATAGCCGATCTGCACCTGTACCGGCGTGCCGAATATTTGCTTATAGCGGAGCGGAAGCGCCGCAGGCTCCTGCAGCTTGGCGAGCACGTTCGACAGCGGCATCGGCTCTACTTGCAGCGGCTGCAAACCGCTGCCGTCCAGGGTAAGCTCCCACTGCGCGAGACGAAGTCCGTTGTGCGGCGACGCAGCGATCGTCCATTCGCTTAGCGGCGGAAGGGTGCGGTAGGATGGCTGGGCGGGAGGCCGGACAGGAGAGTGGGAAGATATAGGTGCCGAAGACGGCGCCGGAGCTGCCGAAGCTGCTGCTGTTTCTGATACCGAAGCTGATACCGGAGCTGCTTCCCGCCCCGTCGCTGCCGCAGCCTTGGTTCGAAGCACGAGCAGCTGCGATTCATAAGGCCCCAAAGTCATGCCGACCTTCTCCGGCTCGCCTTGCCCCTCAATCCGCTCCTCAACACCTTCAGTGAGATCGATCCGGTCCAGCTGCCAGCCTTGCAGAGACTCAGGTAGGATGCAGTGAAATCGAACCGCCCGCCCCTCCTGATTGCTCAGAAACACCAGCTTGCCGCCGTCGTCCAGCGTCCGCTGCTGCAGCAATACGCTCCCCAGCGCTGAATCGTCCAGCTGTACGAGCGGAGCATCGCTCACATTGCGCTGCAGCTCCTTCAGCTTGGGCAGCAGCTCGGCTTGCTCCCACAAGCAGCAGCCGGCGGAATCGGAGCGGAACGCCTCGCGGATCTCCGCGCAAATCGGCTCCCCTTCGTCCAGCTCTTCAATCGGCAGCTGCCCTGTGGCCACGACCATACCGCCGCCCGCTGCAAATTGACGAATCGCCTTCCAAGCCGCAGGCTCGAGATTCGTCATCGAAGGCAGCAGCAGCACCCGGTACTCCGCCTGCCCGAGCCGAATCGTTCCGCCGCTGACGTCCGCCTCCGCGAGCAGCTCCGGATCGAGATGGTCGTAATCGATCCCGTTCAGCAGCAAGCTTTTACACAGCTCAACCCAATCGTCACGCAGCTGCTTGAGTCTGCCCCGCTCCTCTTCGTTCTTGCCGCCGTAGTGAAACTCATGAAACGGATTGCCCAGATGCGTCCAGATCGACGTCGTCGGATCGAGCACCGCGACCGCGATGTCAGCCTTCCCCTGGCCGAGCCAATGAGCCAGTCTGCCCGCATAATCGCCCAGCTGGCGGAAATGCTCCCAGTACGGATTTTGCAGGAATTGCGAAGGCGGCGCGTCATACTTCGTTAACCCGTTCACCGTGTAATAGAAGGCGTGGAAGTTAAACATCGTAATGCCAAGCGCCGCCAGCCGGTCGAGCATCCACTTCGCATCCTGAAGCGTCATCGACCACCCCACGCTGTGAAAGCACTCGATCAGAGCGCGCGGACGGTCCAGCTGCCTGGCGAGAGAGCTCGTCATCTTCGGATTATAGCGGAAGCCGCCGGTGTATTTGTTCAAGATCCATTCCAGAGACCTGCCGAGCTTCTCGTGTCCCGTGTCTCCCCCCGGAATGTGGCTGTAGCGCTGCGTCGTCATGCGCACGGAAGGAACCTCCGCAATGTACTGCATGCCATACCGCTCGCACCAGTCGTGTACCTTTTTGTGAAAGCGCTCCTGAAGCAGCCGGTGTATCGTCTGGAAATACATGTAACGCAGCCGCGGCGTCTCCGGGCTTCCGCCGAACAGCAGCTCCGGCAGCTTCTCCCTGAGGCTGATCCCGTACTCCCGCTCAACGGCGGACAGCAGCTGGGGAGACCACGGCACGCCGCCGAGCAAGCCGATCTCATCGGTGAACATCCCCTTGACGGTCGTACCGAGCCGTTCGCCGAGCTCCTGCGCATATCGCTCATGCGTGACGCGCAGGAACGTATCCATCGCTTCATCGTGCAGCGGGTCGACGAAAGTGCCGTAATATTTAAAGTCCTCAATCGCCCGCTCCAACACGAGCATAATCGTCCAGTTCCCCTCCGGTGCGCGCCATTGCAGCCTCTTGCCCGGGTTATATGTAAAATACCGCTTCTGGTTGTAGCTCGTTAACCCGACCTCCTGGAACACGTGCTCCGGCTGGTGATTGCCGACCAGCGGCGACAGGTCGAGCTTCTCCGACCAATCGAGCGATCCGTCCGCCGCCTGCCGCACCGCAACGGCCGACAGCTCCCGCGACCACGGCAGCTCCCGCTCATATACACCGGGGCCGGCCCACGGCTCTTGAACAAGCTCCAGCGTTCGATGCACCGCATCCGGATGCTCCAGCAGCACCTCTCCGCCTGCGATCCCGCTCGGGTACGGATATTCGTCGTACAGCCACACTTCAAGTCCGAGCTCCGCGGCCCGGTCTACCGTGAACCGCACCCGTTCGAACCATGCTGCGGACAAATACGGAATCGTGAGCCCCTGCCGCGCACACAGGAAAAAGCCCCCGACCCCCTTGTCCGCCATCTCCTTCAGCTGATGCTCGATCTCCGTCTCGGCCATCTCCCCGTTCCAGAACCAGAACGGCTGAACGCGCAGCGAAGCCGGCGGATTTGTCCACCCAGATGCCCTCTCGCCAGAAGTAACCGTCATTCGGCATGCCTCCTATTTTTCATGGTAACGGTTACTATTATAGGAAATTATGCTACGATGAGTATGAGGCAAACCCGACTTTTACCTGGGCAAAACGGACATCGCAAATCGTCTGGAGGCGGCAGGATGGTTCATCGAGCTATTGAAACGTCGAAGAGCATGAACTATTTTTCCGATGACATTCCTTACTTTGTTAACCGCGCCTACGAAGGCTTTTACCGGCTGGAGCACAACCATGAATTCATCGAAATCAGCTGCGTCAGCGAAGGAGCGGGCTATCACTACATTGCAGGCCGGCAATTCAGCGTGCAGCGGGGCGATATTTTCTATATTCCTGCGGGCACCTCCCACGTGTTTCGGCCAAAGTCGCCGAGCATGGAGGGCTCTTTCGTCATTCACAATTGTTTATTTTCGCGGGAGACACTCGCGGATTTGCTCAGTGTGCGCGGGGTGGACCTTGCCGTGAAGCAATTGTTCCTGCCCGGTCCGCCTGCAGGAGCCTATTTGCATATGACCGATACCGAGGGGGTACTGGGGCCGCTCTTTCATGCGCTGCATCTGGAGTATCATGAACGGAGAGCCGGGTTCGTTCTCGCTATGCGCAGCCATATCGGGCAAATTTTGCTCGGCCTGTATCGCCTGGCAACGGAGAGCAGCTCCGGCCTGCGGTATACGAAGCCGATCTCGTATTTGCTGGGCCGGCTGCCGCAGGAGCTGGCGGATCCGCCGCGCTTGGCTGAAGCCGCCGCCTTCTGCGGTCTCGGGGAACGCCAATTTTCCCGCCGCTTCAAGCAAGCGATGGGGATGACATATACCGAGTACCTTCACAAGCTTCGCATCGATGCCAGCTGCCGGCTGCTTAAGGACACGACACTTCGCATCAAAGAGATCGCCGATGCTATGGGGTACAAGGATGTGCCCAGCTTTCAGGCGCTGTTCAAGCGGATGGTCGGGGTTACGCCAAGCGAGTATCGGACAGGCGGAGCAGACCGCTGAACGATCCGCTTCCCGACTAATCCGACGATCTTCTTAGCGACTTTTCTTTTTTCCCAATCGTCTGCTCATAACGGGCTATTTTGTCATCGAGGCGATCTAGGATTTTGCTCATTTCCTGGATTCTGGAGAATAGCTGCAGTCGCTGCTCGATTAACAGCTCCTTCCTTGCCTCCAGGGTGTCGTCCCCCTGCTGAAACAGCCCGACATACTCGATCAGCACTTCAACCGGCAGGCCGGCGCCACGCATACATTTGATGAATTCGACCCACTTGCAGTCTTCTTCCGTATAATCCCGGATCCCGCTTTTGTTGCGGTTCACCCGAGGGATGAGTCCGATGCGTTCATAATAGCGGAGCGTATCCTGGGGGATCGAAAACTTTTCGCTTACCTCTGCAATCAGCATGCAGGTTCACCTCCCGATATCCGCTATTATGGCATCTGGAGTTCACTCCAAGTCAAGCGATTTCGGTAATTGGGGGGCCTTGTTGGGCCACGGCTGCCTCGGGCCGGCGTCAACAACGCCCATGTGGGCCTTGTTGGGCCACGGCCGGCCTTGGGCCGGCGCCAACAACGCCCTTTTCGGCCTTGTTGGGCCACGGCCGGCCTCGGGCCGGCGCCAACAACGCCCTTTTCGGCCTTGTTGGGCCACGGCTGCCTCGGGCCGGCACTAACAACGCCCTTTTCGGCCTTGTTGGGCCACGGCCGGCCCTGGGCCGGCGCCAACAACGCCCTTTTCGGCCTTGTTGGGCCACGGCCGGCCCTGGGCCGGCGCCAACAACGCCCTTTTCGGCCTTGTTGGGCCACGGCCGGCCTTGGGCCGGCGCCAACAACGCCCTTTTCGGCCTTGTTGGGCCACGGCCGGCCCTGGGCCGGCGCCAACAACGCCCTTTTGGGCCTTGTTAGGCCACGGCTGGCCCTGGGCCGGCGCCAACAACGCCCTTGTGGGCCTTGTTGGGCCACGGCCGGCCTTGGGCCGGCGCCAACAACGCCCTTTTGGGCCTTGTTGAGCCACGGCTGCCTTGGGCCGGCGCCAACAACGCCCTTTTCGGCCTTGTTGGGCCACGTCCGGCCTTGGGCCGGCGCCAACAACGCCCTTTTCGGCCTTGTTGGGCCACGGCCGGCCTTGGGCCGGCGCCAACAACGCCCTTTTCGGCCTTGTTGGGCCACGGCTGGCCCTGGGCCGGCGCCAACAACGCCCTTTTCGGCCTTGTTGGGCCACGGCTGCCTCGAGCCGGCGCCAACAACGCCCTTTTCGGCCTTGTTGGGCCACGGCTGGCCCTGGGCCGGCGCCAACAACGCCCTTTTCGGCCTTGTTGGGCCACGGCTGCCTCGGGCCGGCACCAACAACGCCCTTTTCGGCCTTGTTGGGCCACGGCTGGCCCTGGGCCGGCGCCAACAACGCCCTTGTGGGCCTTGTTGGGCCACGACCGGCCTTGGGCCGGCGCCAACAACGCCCTTGTGGGCCTTGTTGGGCCACGGCTGCCTCGGGCCGGCGCCAACAACGCCCTTGTGGGCCTTGTTGGGCCACGGCTGGCCCTGGGCCGGCGCCAACAACGCCCTTTTCGGCCTTGTTGGGCCACGGCCGGCCTTGGGCCGGCGCCAACAACGCCCTTTTGGGCCTTGTTGAGCCACGGCTGCCTCGGGCCGGCGCCAACAACGCCCTTTTCGGCCTTGTTGGGCCACGGCTAGCCTCGAGCCGGCGCCAACAACGCCCTTTTCGGCCTTGTTGGGCCACGGCTGCCCTGGGCCGGCGCCAACAACGCCCTTTTGGGCCTTGTTGGGCCACGGCTGCCTCGAGCCGGCGCCAACAACGCCCTTTTCGGCCTTGTTGGCCACGGCCGGCACGGCTGTAATCTATAAAATCCATGCACAACAAAAAGAAATACAACTCCCTGTACGCCAGAAAGTTGTATTTCTTTTCCCCCGCCGTTCCGGCCGGGTATCCCTTAATGGATGTTTTTCTTCTTAAAGCGCCCGCCCTTCACGTCGTGAATATTGCCTACGGCCAAGAACGCCGCAGGGTCGACCTCTTCCACGATCGACTTCATTTTCGCTTCCTCCAGGCGGTTGATCACGCAAAATATGACCTTCTTATCATCGCCGGAATACGCCCCTTCACCGTTCAAGAACGTCACTCCGCGTCCCAAGCGGTGAATAATCGCATCGCCGATCTCCCTATACTTATCGCTGATAATCCATATGGACTTGGACTCATCGAAGCCTTCAATGGTAATATCAATCATTTTGTACGCGATGTAGTAAGCGATCAAGCTGTACATCGCGTTGTTCCAGCCGAACACAAAGCCGGCGCTTCCCAGAATGAAGAAGTTGAAAAACATCACGATCTCGCCAACGGAAAACGGCAGCTTCTTCGTGAACAAAATGGCTACGATCTCCGTTCCGTCCAGCGAGCCGCCGAAGCGGATCACCATGCCGACGCCGACACCCAGAATGATCCCTCCGAACACGGCGGCCAGCAGCGGGTCAATCGTTAACGGTTGTACCGGGTGAAGCAGCCATGTGCCGATCGACATCACAATGACCGAAAAGAGCGTGGATAACGCGAACGTCTTCCCGATCTGCTTATAGCCCAAGAACAAAAACGGCAGGTTCAGTAATAAAAGGAACATGCCCAGAGGCAGGCCGGTCAAATGCGAGGTAATGATCGATATGCCGACAATCCCGCCGTCAATAATATGGTTCGGAACGAGAAAAATTTCGAGTCCGACAGACACGAACGCAGCTCCGAGGAACATGAAGAGAACTCTGCTCAGAAACTTCGATGTAGACAGCTTGCTATGCTGCTGAGGCTGCGGTTGCGGCTGCATCAGCGCATTCGATTCGTTCAGTTGCGGATTCATCGTATCTCCTCCAGATCATAGATTTTCAACTGCTTTTCGATGATCGGAGGGCTTCGTTCACAAACACGGAGGTAAATTTAATCGGCAGCAATAATTGCTGCTTGAGGAGCAAGAAGACGCAAGGATAGGACTGTATACGCAAACGGGATGAACGATATATATGCATTAGAATAATTAGTGCATATAACGCCAGCGGCTTCGGGATCGGCACCAGCTTCATGCTCGAGGATGAAGAATGGACTGCGATCACAGCATGCACAAAACCGTGGAGCACATAAAGAGGATTTGTTTGTTCCGGGTTTACGAGTAGATCGGAGTCGGTTGCCGGGGAGCAAACAGTGAACGCTAACGCAAGCGTCAGGATGCACAGCATGATAATTCGCAGCTGCGGATGCTTAACAATTCTCACGCTTGACGTCCCCCTTTCATCTTGTATTAAAAGAATACCATAGCCAAATCATGAATTCAAATAAAAACCGAAGATTTTAAGAGTTTTCTCGATTAACATAGAGGCTACGTTAGATATTCGGCAAAATTTTGATCCAATTATTGAAATTTACCGGAATATTGCTGTTTTCGATCGTTTCCATCATATCACAGCTTCGCAGTTCGTCATCATCGATCTGCCCGCCGGCTGCCTTGCCGACCGCAAGACCGCAGCAGCCTTTCCCCGGCCACGAGAAACAGGCCGCCTCTCCATCGTGGAGTGACAGCCTGTCTGCACATATTCAATTTTGATAAAAAGCAGGCCCTCTTCCGAATTCGGCCGTAACGGCCGCAAGCTTGGAGCAACGCGATCGCTCTTGCCGAAAGCCTCACTCCCGATCGCCTAAAAGTCCGTATTTTACTTTGAACCGCTGTAAAATTTTCACCCAAGACCCGGCAAATAACGCGAGGAAAAACACGTTAGACAGCGCATGCGCCAAATCGAAGTAAAAGCTGGAGGCATATACGGCCGCGATCCCCGCCCAGTTGCCTTGCGAAAGCAAGCCGGTGACCGTCCAGAAATTCATAATCCATCCAAACAGGAAGCCCCACAGAAAGCCAAAAGCGAGCAGCAGCCACCTCCTGCGTATAAGCCATCCGCGCGCACCGGGCAGGCCGGCCGTCCAGCCGATCATGCCCCAGGAAAACATCTGCCACGGCGTCCACGGCCCTTGGCCCAGAAACATATTCGAGACGAGCGCGGCGAAGGCCCCGATCAGAAAGCCGCTTTCCGCCCCGAACACAAGCGCCGAGACGATGATGACGAAGCTCGTCGGCTGGACGCTCGGCAGGGGAGCGAAGGGCACTCTGCTGACGGCCGCCATTGCAGCCAGCAAGGCGATGATGACGATCTCCCGGGCCTGCAGCCGGCGAAGCTCGAACCGGACAAAAAAGGGCAGCATAGCCGCAAACAAAAGTCCGAAGCTAATCAGCAGATATTGATCGTCCGACCAGGTGGAGAGATAACCCATGGCGAGAAGAAATACGGCAATGCTTCCTAAGAAGGCGATACGAGCCGCGCGCATCGGTTCATCACCTCCCGGAACGTAACGGCATCCGGAAACAGCTCGCGGGCGACCCGGTTGATCGCTGTCGTATAGAAGAAGTTTTGACTGAAGAAGGGCCCCGGCGCTCCGGTGGATGCGATCTCCCCGTCGAACAGCATGGCGCATTCGCTCGCATAAGCAGCGGCAAATTCCACGTCATGCGTGACCATCACGATCGTGACCCCCTTCTTATGAAGCCCGGTAAGCAGTTCCCCCCAGGTCTTCTTCAGCTGCGGATCGAGCCCCTTGGTCGGCTCATCGAGGAGCAGCAGCTTGGGCCCGCTCAAGAGCACGCCGGCCAGCGCCGCCCGCTGCAGCTCTCCGCCGCTAAGATCATGCGGATGCATCCGAAGAACCGCCTGCAGGTTAAGCAGCTCGATCAGCTCCCGAAGGGTTTCTCGCGAGCCTTCCCCGCCGGAACGCTCCGCCGCACGGCGAAGCTCCTCTTCGACGGTATCCTCAAGGAAATAGGCCAGCGGATTTTGCGACAAATAGCCCAGCTCCCGGTAAAGCTCCGCCCTCTTCATTTTGCGAATCGGCATTCCTCTCAGGAGCACGTCGCCTTGCTTCGGCTTCTCGAGCCCTGCCGCCAGCTTGAGCAGCGTCGATTTGCCGGCGCCGTTCCCCCCGACAATGGCGAGAAAGGCCCCCTCCTCCACCTTCAAATCAAGCTGGCGCAGCACGGGGAGCCTTTCGTCCGCATAGCCGAAGGTCACCTCCCGGCACTCGAGCAAGCAAGGCCGCGCAGCGCGGGGCTTATCTGCGGCCTGTTCAGGCCGGGTCGCAGCCGCCTGGTCCGGCTCAACCTTCGCCAGCAATTGCCGAATCCACCTCTTTCCTTCCTTGACCTGCAGCGGCACCTCACCGGCATCGCCCGGCCCCGCCTCATGCTTCCCCTTCCGTTCATGAACGGACAAATAGAGACGTGCCAGCGACGGCAAATAGGGCTCGTACCTTGGATCCCGCTTCTGATGTACGTGAACGACCCAATCGCGCGAAGCCCCGTCAAATTCCAGCCGGCCGTCCCCCCCCAGCATCAGCACCCTATCGGCCATAGGGAGCAGCTCCTCAAGCCGATGCTCCGTAACGATGACCGTAATGCCCAGCTCCTCGTTCAACCGGCGCAGCATTTGCAGGAAGTCCTTGGCGGTCACGGGGTCCAGCTGAGCCGTCGGCTCATCAAGCAGCAGCAGGTCGGGCTGAAGGAGGAGCGCAGCCGCCAAATTTACGATTTGCTTTTGCCCGCCGGATAACGTTTCGGTCCGCTTGTGCAGCCAGCGTTCCAGGCCGAAGAAATGCGCAAGCTCCGCAATTCTACGCCGCATCACATCCGCCGGGACGCCCATGTTCTCGAGACCGAAGGCCAGCTCCTGCCGCACATTTTCCATGACGATCTGATTCTCCGGATCCTGCTGGACCAATCCGATCCGGCACGCCAGCTCGGCGGGGTCTTGCTGAGGCAGCGGCTTCCCGTAGAACCGGACCTCTCCCTGCAGTCGCCCCGCAGGCTGCAGCTCCGACTTCAATAGCCGCAGCAGCGTTGTTTTGCCGCAGCCCGATGGTCCGCACAGCACGATCAATTCGCCGGCCCGTACGCTAAAATCAATACCCGACAGCACAGACCTGGTCTGCTCCGGATAGGTGAAATGAAGATCGGTTACTTCGAGTAGCGCCATAACAGCTCCTTTCCTTCCCACAGCCAAGGGATACCAAGATAGAAAACGAACACTGCAAAATAAAGCCAATCCCCCCACGACATTCGAGTGAACTCTAATGAAGGGTAAATGACAAGCAGTCCATAGCCTCCTGTCCATCTCCCTAATATGCAAATGAGAAGAGGTACGATGATCAAGCCCAGCGCCCGCCAATCCCGCGAACGCATACGGTAGGTCTTATAGGTGCTCCGGCTTTTCAAGCCGAAGCCTCTTGCCTTCATCGAATCGGCTGTCTGCAGCGCATCCTCCAGTGACCAGGTCAGCAAAATCTGCAGCAGCTTCATGCCGTCTCCCGCCCGTTTGGCCAGCCTGCCCTCCGTCAGGCTGATCCCTTTGGTCTGCTGAACCTGTCCAATCGTACGGAGCCTTGCCTTCAGCAGCGGAACGAACCGCATTCCCATCACCGTGACGAGGGAGCCCTTCGGCCAAACCGAGGCAAACAGGTATAGAAATTTGTCCGCCGTGATCACCTTGGAGTAGCACTGGAAAGTAACGATTAGGGATAGGGTGGAGAGCGAAAGCGTTAAACCGTAAACAACCGACTCCAGCGTGATCGGCTGCTCCCATAAGTAAAACAGAATATGTTCGCCGCGGTGGGAAAATAACGGATTCAGCGCGAATAGCACGAGGCCGAACAGCAGCATCCATCCGATGTTGAGCAGGCCTCCCTCATGCCCCTTCAGCCGGTAGCTGAGCACAAGCAGCAGTCCAGTTGACACGATCAGGAAACCAGGATGCAGGAGCAGCATGGATAACAGCATGGCGCCCAGGAAATAAACGAAGCACGGGAGCGGATGAAGCGCGCGGAAGCCGGAATAGTCCATCTTACTTGCTCCCCGCCTCCTCGGTCTTCCCTACGTCCTTGCCCAAGTCCTTCGTATACAGCCACTCGATCTTATCACCTTTGCTGATCGGATACGCTCCCGCGCTGACGCTCGGGAACTTGCCGTTTACCCGGTAGAGCCAGCCACTCTTGCCGCCATGGTCGAATTCGTATAGGTTGGCAATGCCCTCCACGTATACCGATTTGCCGGTCCCCTTCGTCTCCATCTGTATTTTCTTCGCCTTCGTAATGCGGCGCAAGACGTCGATAACCGTATCTCCGTCCTGTATTTCTACTTGTGTGGATGCCAAGATCGTCCCTTTCTTGTCATCGCCGATAATGCCGATCTCTACGGTCGGCTCTTGAGCGGCAGGAGCAGTTGCGGGCTTGGGCTCCGGGACGGCGGCGGTTTCCGCGGCTGCTGACGGTTCAGTCTGTGGAGCCCGGCTGTCGGGCGCGGCTGCCGGTGTGCCGGCTTGAGGCTGCACCTGTGCCGACGTTGCGGAAGAAGCCGCGGCGTTGTCTGTATTAGCAGAGTTGGCGGAGTTGGCCGGCTCCGGGCGGACCGGATTCGACTGCGGCTGTACCTGCGGCTGCTGCTCTGACGGCGATGGCGGCTGCGACGGCGAGTCTGACTTCGCTTGCGATTCCGGCTGCGACGCCGTCTGCGGCACCGCAGAGCCGGGGGCATTGACCGCCGTTGGAGCCGGGGCCGTCTCTTCCGACAAGCCCGGCTTCGCCCCGCAGGCGGTCAGCAGAAGCACCGCCGCTAGAGCCAGCACCATGATGCGCTGTACTCCCGTCATAAGCTTGATGATTGCCATGGACAATGAACTCCTTTCCGTAAAATGGATCGAAGAGCACTTCAACAGTGCCCTTCGATAGTATACCTTATTACTTTTGCTTCTCGTACGCCCGAACCATGACAGCGGCCGCCATCTCCCGCGTCACGCTTGCTTGCGGCAGGAAGCGTCCATACTCGTCGCCTTCCATATAGCCCTTCGCATACACCGCATGGATGGACGGGATCGCCGACGCACTTGCCTCGCCAAGATCGGTGAAAGGGCTGGTACCGGCCTCCGTTGAGGATAAGCTGAACGCCCGGTCGATGACCAGCGCCATCTCTTGCCTTGTAATGCTCCGGTCCGGCGCAAAATTACGCTCATCCACGCCATTCACAAGCCCTTGACGGCTGGCTTCCGCCACATAGCCGCTGTACCAGCTGTCCTGCGGTACATCCTCGAAGGACGCGCCCGAAGCCGCAGAAGGCTGAACGCCCTTCAAGCGGAGCAAGACTGCGACGAACTGTGCTCTGGTCAACGCCTCGCGTGGCGCAAAGCGGTTGCCGTCCATGCCGTTCATCAGACCATGCTTCACCGCCGACTCCACGTAGCCGGCGGCCCAAGCGGAAATGTCCTGCCCGTCGGCAAATGCAGGTGTAGATACCGACGGACTGTTGGAAACCGTGAGGCCGTTAAGGCTCTGGTACTTGGCTAGCGCCAGCAGAGCCTGCTCGGTAGCCATTTCGCTCGAGTCTTTTCCCTTCTCATGGGCGAAGCTGCCGTCCGCCAGCTGGTAGCTGAGCAGGTGGCTGAGCACCGAGGCACCGGATTTCACAAACCGCTCATCCGTTGCCGGAATGCCAAGCGCGGACAGAGCCACAAGCACCTGAGCAGCGCTTTCGCTGTTGGCTTGTCCCACTTCACCGAAGCCGCCGTCCGCTTGCTGCTGCTTCGACAGCCAGACCAGCGCTTTGTCGATGGCAGGCTTTACGCCCTCCTGCGTCCGGTACGGCGCTAAAGACGCAACTGCCATGGCGGTAATGTCGATTTCCGAGTCGTCATCCTCCGCCAGCGGCCAGCCGCCATCGCTGTTTTGACGCTGCAGCAGCCATTGCAGGAGCTTCGACTCCGTCCATAGGCTGTCAGCAGAAACCTCGTAACGGCCGCTGCCGAGGACGGTAAGGGCGAAGATCGGACCGTTCGTGCCCTGAACCGTCATTCTTTCATTGTTGACGATACTCTGTATAAGGTCGTAGCCCGCGATCTCCCTCGGATTGCCGCCTGCTGCCATCACACCGAGCGCGATCCGTTCATAATCGGTCACTTCCCGGAACTTGCCTTCCTTCTCGCGCAGTCTCGACTCCACGGAAGCGAGGTACGAAGCGGGAATCTCAGCCCCTGCAGCCGCAAGTCCGTACGCTTCCCAATCCGACACGTCGTTGTGCTTCAGCACATACTGCACAACCGCCTGCAAAGCCTTGGACACTTCAGGCGAAGCTTTAGGAGCTTCCGGCGCTGCGAGCTTCGTCTTGTCAATCACGGCGAACTTGGTAAAATGATCGACGGCTCCCGTCACGACGCCGGTCTTCGCATCAACCACGGCCGGGATCGGGATCCATTCCTTCGTATCTTCCTTCCACCATACCATGGCAAGGCTGCCGAGCCGATCGCCGGTCAGCGGAACCTTGATCGAAATGTAAACCGGCTTCTCGAACACCGTTCCGTTCGGACCGAATTCGAAGACGGAGGTGAGGACCTCTGGACGCGAAGACGAGGCCTGCTCCTGAACCGTAATCGTCTTCTGCTCCTTCAGAGCGCTGGCAGGGACCAGCAGCTTGACCTCTTCCTTCGCATCGGCGAGTGTGGCCGTCTGATCTGCCGTCACAAGCTGCTGAAGCTGAACCTGATTGGAAGCCAGCTGCTGCCTGAGCTGTGCCGCCGCCTCAGGGGACATGCGCTGGTCCGTATTTTTTACAACGACTGTTTGCTGCTGTGCATTGACCGCCGACTTGTGATTGTAACGGATGCTTAGCTGGCTTAGCTCTTTATCAAGCTCTGCAGCGGCATCAGCGGACGGGATGCCTCCTGAGCCGGATCCGGTGGATGATGCGGAACAGCCTGGCAGAGGCTCGGCCTTTACGTCATCCCCGCCGTTCACGGTGTAGCGCCAGAATACCCTATCATTTCGGGACAACACGTAGGCGCCGGCACTAGTGCTTGGGAAGGAGCAGTTCACGGCATACAACCAGCCGCTCTTCGGCCCGTGATCGAACTCCCGAAGCCCGTCAATGCCTTTAACGTAAATATTGGAGCCGCTGCCGGACGATTCGACCCGGTCCGCGCCAAGTGCACGAACAATAACCGAATACGGCGTGTCGCCGCTCTTCCATGAAATACTGCTTGTCGATAGGATCGTACCCCGGTCTTCGTCACCTTCCACGCTAACGGCAACAGTCGGTTCCTCCGTGCCTGGACCAGGCGGTTCATCGATGATTTGCGCTACCTTCAGACTGGAGGACCACTTGACCAGCTTGGGCGGCTCATTGGCACGGTAGCCGGTGATAACAAGCTCATGCGTGCCGGCAGGCAGCCCGCTAAAGTAAGCCATGCCATTCGAATCCGTCGTTACCGCAGCCTCACCAACCCGTACCTGCACCCCGGATGCCTTGGTAACTCCTTGCCAATCTTTCTGCTCAACCTGAATCGTAAAGCTTTGGCCGGCCTTAGGCGCGCTCGGCGTCACTGTAATCTGATTGACAAGCTGCGTGTCCATTCCGCTGTAATATACGAGAACCTCATCATTTTGCTGCAGCGGGGTAGTTAACCAACCATCCGTCGGGATCCATCCCCCCGCCCGCTCCACAGCGAAGCCCCACCAGTTATAGCCGGAAGCGGTAATCCCATCGACCGCTTGAACACCGAAATATTGCCCTTCGGTGTACACGACATTCGTAACGGCATTTTGAAGAGCCTGAAACACATTGCCGCCTCGTACTTGCGTGGACGAGATTGTGCTGGAAGGCCCCTCCACGTGGACCGTTACGGTAGGAGGCAGCTCTTTGACTCCGCGAATAACGGAAGGATAGCCGCCCTCCAACGCTCCCGTAACTTCAATCCGCTGATCCGTCTCCGAGTAGCCGTTCGGGAAATAGGCGACGCCTTCCGAATCCGTCCATATCCTCTGTCCGCCAATCTGCACATAGACGGCAGCAGGCACGGAGCTTGTCCCGTTAAATTGAGTTACCTTTACCTGAAACGGCTCATGATTTTTCGGCGAGGCTGGGGTGAGCTCAATAGTATCCAGCATTGCGGAAGCACCGTACGGACCAAAGAACACCGCAACTTCATCGCCGGGCTGAAGTTGAACGTTCCTCCAATCCCAATCCCCCGTCCAAGCTCCGTTGCGCTTGATATTAAAGCCCCAATAAGGATAGTTGCCGCTAGTTGACGTCTTCGCCACGCTGCCGATTGAGTAGACATCGAAGAATGGCGTTTCTTTTGTTACTACCGGAAGATTGCTCCTTGCCGCTACCTGCTGCAGCGCCTCCAGCGGCGTCTTCGCCGTCTCATAGCCCTCCGCAAGCGTGCCGTCCTTCGTCTCAACGTGGATGAACACCTTGGCTTTGCCATTCGTGCTGCCGCTTGAAACAGGTACTTCATACGTTTGGCCCGAGCCGCCTGCCATCGTGTCGTAAGCGGCTAACGCCAGCAAAGCCTGATAAGTGGAGAAGCCGTCGGACGATCCGCTGCCCGCTTTATAAGAGAAGCCGCCGTCCCCGCTTGCATACTTCATTAACGCAGAGATCAGGTTGCCGTCCGCCTTGGCGAAGCTGCCCTGTGTCCCGTCCTTAAGCTGGGATGAGAGGCCGAGTACGACCATCGCCAGACTATTGCTGTTGCTGCGGTCTGCGGTCAGGTCGCCGTTGCTTTGCTGCTGAGCAGCCAGCCACGCCACGGCATCGTTGACGGCGGCCGCTACATCCGTGCGATCCTTGTAAGGAGCCAGCGCCCAGAGCGCGGCTGCCGTAATGTCAACATTCGCCTTTGTACTCTCATATAAATCCCAGCCCTGATTCGGAATCTGCTTCTGGAGCAGCCATTTCACCAGCTTGTCCTTCGTCCAAGCCGCATCGGAAGGAATCATATAATTGCCGCTGTCTAATGCCAGCAGACCGTAAATTACGGCATTAGCGCCTTGTGCCGGCAGATCCGCTCGATTATAGATCGCTTCGATCAAATTGCGGCCCGCAATCGATTGCGGGTCGCCCCCGGCCGCCTTCACTCCGAGCACCAGCTTGGCATAGGCCGTCGGCAGCGTATCGCTAGTAAACGCCTGTGCCCTCTGCTCTGCCGAAGTCAGGTAACCGCTCTCTACGGTTTTTCCCGCCTTCGCAATAGAATAAGCGTACCAATCGTCCGTTACGGGACCTTGATCGACAATCCAAGCCGCCGCCTCATTGACGGCCTGCCGGACCGTAACCGTGCGAGTCGCAGGAGCGGTCACTGCCTCTGATGCCTGCACCGGCAGAACCGGCAGCAGCCCGCTTGAGATCAACGTTACGGCCAGCATCGCAATGACGATCCTGCTGAGCCGCATCCGCCATTGTTTGAATGTACCCATACCTCTGTAACTCCTCCCCTTCACCTCGTTCTCACTCCTCTAGCCGAGAGTCACCTGCGAAACCACACAAAAAGCACCCCCAATCGGAGGTGCTCTAGCGACGTAATAGATTTGTATAATCGGCAAAAGACACGCCAAGAAGCCATGCGAATGCACGCAAGCGGCGCTTGCCCATCACCTTCCCTATATCGCGTAGGTTCCATTGGTGATTCCGACAGGCAGGTATCCTGACTTGCGCATCATCGCCCTCTCCGCACCTTCCCGTCTCTTCCGAAACAGTGGCATTTGCGGTGGGCTCCTCGCTTACAGTGGCGCGACCGTGCCGGATTTGCACCGGCTTCCCTTGCGAACGAATCCGTAGGATTCGACACCTGTCTTCCCCTATGAGGTTGTGAAAATAACGGAAGTAATCATATCACGAAAACTAGCAATCGTCTATATTGCGCTCTCTCCTTCTTTGACGAACAGCGCTATCCGGTCCTTAATGGAATCGCGGACTTCCCGGAACTTCGCCATGATCTCTTCCTCCGTACCCGTAGCCTTGGCGGGGTCCTCAAAGCCCCAGTGCCACTTCACCACGCTGGGATTCGCGATGACCGGGCAGTGCTCGTCGGCATGTCCGCACAGCGTAATCACGTATTTCGCTTTGTTCAGGAGCTCCGGGTCGATCACATCGGACGTATGGGCGGAAATGTCCACGCCGGCCTCTTTCATCACGGCTACCGCGCGCGGGTTCAACCCGTGGGCTTCAAGCCCCGCACTTTTGACCTCAAACTTATCGCCGCCCAGCGCCTTAAGGAACCCGTCAGCCATTTGACTGCGGCAGGAGTTTCCCGTACATAAGAAATACACGATAGGCTTGGTCGCTTCCATCGATTCCATTCTCCTTGTCGTCCGGCTCACCGGCGGTTAAACGCCCTGGTGACCGCGCTTCGTTGGTTTAACTCCCTTGACGGCCTTCAAGAGCATCGCGACCGCAGCCATCGCCACAGCGATTCCTGCAATCAAGAGCCAGATGTTTACCGTCGTCGAGTGAATCACGCTAAGCCACAAATACAAGCCCATCAAAGTGATCAGCAATGTCGGAACCGTCAAAATCATTCCTGTCTTGAAGTAGCCGCCCCACGTAATCTTCACACCTTTCGCCGACAGTACATGAAGCCATAGCAATGTGGCGAGAGAGCCGATCGGCGTTATTTTCGGACCGAGGTCGCTTCCTACTACATTCGCGTATATCAGCGCCTCCCTTACCGCGCCTTCGGCAGCAGTCCCTTGGATCGCCAGAGCATCAATCAAGACGGTCGGCAAGTTATTCATGATCGAGGACAGTATCGCCGCCAGAAAGCCCATCCCCACCGTCGCCGCCAGCAAGCCGCCGCCCGCCATGTCTTCAATCAATGAGCCTAATGCATCCGTTAAACCCGCGTTCTTGAGGCCATAGACCACAACATACATGCCGATGGAGAAAATGACGACCGCCCACGGAGCCTCTTTGATCACGCGTTTCGTCTCAATCGCCTTGCTGGACCTGGCCATCATGACAAAGACTAGCGCCACAGCACCAACGACGATAGACACCGGAATGTGCATGAAGCCGCTGCTGATATAAGCGATCAACAGGATACCGAGAATGACCCAGGAGGCTTTGAACAGCCTGTGATCCCGAATCGCTTCTGCAGGACGCCGAAGCTGCTTCATATCGTAACTAACAGGGATGTCGTTCCGGAAATACAAGAACAATACCGCTAAGCTTGCCGCCAAGGAGAACAGACTCGTGACGATCATCCGGCTGGCGTACGTTACGAAGTCAATCCCGAAGAAGTCGGCCGAAACAATGTTCACGAGGTTACTGACGATCAGCGGCAATGACGTCGTATCCGCAATAAAGCCGCCCGCCATAACGAAGGGCAGAATCATGTTATCCGGCAGCTTGAGAGCTCTAACCATCGCTAATACAATCGGTGTCAAAATTAACGCCGCGCCATCGTTGGCAAACAATGCCGCAACCGCCGCGCCGAGCAAAATGACATAAACGAACATCAGCCTTCCGTTCCCCTTGGCGAACCGCGCCATATGGAGCGCCGCCCACTCAAAGAACCCGATATGATCCAGGATCAACGAGATGAGAATGATCGCAACGAAAGCGAGGGTAGCATTCCAGACGATGGAGGTTACCGTAACGACATCCTGAAACGATACGACTTGACAAATCAGAGCAAGTACGGCGCCCGCGGAGGCCGACCATCCGATACTCAGACCCTTGGGCTGCCAAATAACGAAAGTTAACGTCACTAGAAAAATCAGTACTGCTGCGTAAATCATGTGTTCCTCCTAATTGATTGCATGCTCATCTTAGAGGCGATTCCGTTCACATAGAATCATATAATAAAACACTTATATAATCCACTATAGGAGGTCGTACTTCAGTTGAATCATAATTCCTCACAAACGTTTAATAACCATTGACAACTTGTAGTTTGCATGCTCGCTCAATCCGTCCAGAAACTGATCCACGTGTTCATTCGACGGAAATCTGCACTCAAGAAGGTAACACCCTTCCCCGCTTATTTTGTAGTTATTTACTATGTAGTGCCCTTGCGTTGCCAAATAAGCCAGCAACGGCTGATGATTATGGCTATTAGTAAAAATCGTAATAAAGCCGTGCAAGAAGCAGCCTAGTTGGGAAGGATTCACTTTAATCGTATACCCCTCAAGAACACCGGTGTCCTCCAGCTTGGCTACACGACTTGCAACTGCTTGTCCGGTCAGATGCACTTTTGCGCCTAATTCCTTCATGGTAATACGGCTATTTTGGGACAATTCGGCCAAGATCAGCAAGTCGGTTTGATCCATAGTCATCCTCCCGGAAAATATAACACTTTCAAGATTCAAGTCAAACCGCCATAAGACTTGATTTAAGCTATGTAAATCAAAATGCGTCTCCTCTACAATTACTATATAACAAAGTAGAGGAGCTATTAAACATGAAAGTCACATTACTTAGAAATGCAACCTTGATTGTTGAATATGCGGGCAAGAAGTTTTTAATCGATCCATTTTTAGCTGACAAGGAGGCTTACCCGCCCTTCCCCGACTCGTTGAGACAGGACCGGCGCAATCCGCTGGTTAGCTTACCCACTTCCCTTGATAACATCATTCATGTTGATGCTGTTATTGTAACCCACCTCCATGTAGACCATTTTGACGACAAAGCCAAGGAGGTCCTGCCTAAAGATATCCCCCTGTTCGTCCAAAATGAAGAAGACGCGAAGGAAGTCCGCAATGCCGGTTTCCAAAACGTTAAAATTCTTAGTGAAGGTTCACGCTTTGAAGATATTCAAATCATTAAAACAAAAGGGGAGCACGGTCGAGGGGACATTTTACAATTCACTGGTAACGTTTGCGGCGTTGTATTCAAGCACGCGGATGAGAAAACATGTTACGTAGCTGGAGATACGGTATGGTATGACGCCGTTCGGGAAGCAATCGAAGCCCACAAGCCGGAGATCATTGTCGTTAACGGCGGGGATAATCAATTCCTGCAAGGCGGCTCTTTAGTCATGGGGAAAGATGATATTGATGCCGTGCATCGGGCAGCGCCAAATTCCAAAATCATTTCAGTCCATATGGAAGCAGTAAATCACTGGACCTTATCGAGAGAGGAATTAAAGAGCTACCTTGCTGAAAAAGGCCTATCTTCTGCTGTGTTAGTACCGGATGACGGTGAGTCCTACACATTGTAATGAATTCATCGCAAACACCCCCTATAGATTTCATCGGCATAAACACAAATGTTTTTCCAATGACAGCTATAGAGGGTGCACTTCAGCGGTACCGGATATTCCTTGGCACTATGCGGCTCTGGACGGCTTCCTCGCCCGAAGAAGCCCTTTTCTTACGTAGTACGTCACGATCACAAACACAGCCATGATCCCGGTGTAGGTAACAATGACGTTCCATACGTTTACACTGCCGCCTCCAAATCGTGCACCTTCCCCGCCGCGAGCCGGCGCCCCATTGGCTGTGCCTTGGGCCGGCCTTTGCGGTTTCACGTTCCCGCTGCCGGCGCCCTCCAAACGCCCCTTCTCCCCCATCATCGGCTGCTGACTGCCCATCCCGATTACGGAGGCCGAGCTGGCGAGGCGGCTCATAAAGCCGGTTTGATTGATTTCATACACGCCGAATAGCAGGATCAATACCGCTGCCGCCGTTGCCGTATATCGCAGCCAAGCAATCTTGCCCTTAACGCTCCAAATTTTATTCCACACCTGCATCACCCACTGCCAATGCAGCCCGACGTGCACCCCGACAAGGACCAGCACAAGAAATGACACCGATATATGGGTCATTTTGAACCACCCCTGATTCGCCACGTTCATGTTCGGGAATACGACATGGGAAACGAGGATTCCACTGACGATAATGAACGACATCGAAATCAATAAGAGCAGGTTGAGCGCATAGCTCCCGCGGAGCTTCCAGGGCAAGCTCCGGTCGAACATTTTGACCGTCACCCGTTTCACCCAGCCTAAATTCAGCAGTACATGCGTGAAGTAGGCAACCGCGAAAAACAGCCCGGCGTATTCGTGGAACGTCAGGCCCCCCAGCACGTTTTTGTTGAAAAACAGCACAAACAGCAGCGCCATGATGATGTCTAGAGCAAACTTGACATAATTGATTTTTTTCATAATCAGCACTCGCCCTCTCGGTTGTTTAATCGATGCTCCTAGCATATCCAAGCAACCTGAGTCCATATTGAGCGTTAGCTGAAAAACACCTGAAAGTTCCGCTAGTTGACTTAGGGGATATACGTCCAAACAATTCCAACGCAAACTGTATAGATTATATGGCACGGCCTTACTTCCTAACGAAAGGGGTTTTGTACAATGGCATTCGCAGGCGCAACAGCAGCTGCAGGCGGTTTCGGCGGTCTTGGCGGTTTCGGCGGTCTTGGAACAAGTGTAGGAGTCATTCTCGTACTGTTCATTTTGCTGGTTATCATCGGCCGCGCATTTGTACTGTAATGGTTTTAAAGGGGCTGCTTCGGCAGCCTCTTTTCATTTCTCATCTTCAGCAGCGGTGTGTCGTTCTTAATTCAAGTGAGTGGCTTACAAAGAAAAAAGGCCGCGCGGGCGGCCCGTTAAACAACATGAATAACTAAGTCTGCCTGATACATGCCTTCCGAGAATGCGGATAAGACGACACGCCCTTTTTCTCCCGTGAACCGGATGACCGTACTCACACAGCCATGGTACATGTGCATCCAATTGTTGTCGTAAGACTCGCTTGAACAAAGGTCACCGTTATCAACGGCAACGATCTCCGCCGGTCCGGCCACTTTGAAAGTGACTTTGGAGCTTTCGCGGAATACCGGTATCCCTTCGCTGTCCTTTGCCCGCACGGTAAATAATTTTTGATAACCGTCCTTTGCATCCAGACGGAGCTCCTCCGCATCAAAAGCAAGTCTCACCGCCGGTCCGGCTGTTCTCAGTGTATAGCTGCATACCTCTTGCCCGCCAATGAACCCTCTTACCGTAATCGTTCCCGGCAAGTAGGGAACGAAGCCCGTCATCATCCGGTTCGGATAGGAGGCCGGTTTGTTCACATAAAGCTGTTTGCCGTTCAGCTCCACGGTTACTTCTTCGCAATTCGTTGCGATCATATACGGAATAACCGTCTTGTTGAACTGCGGAAAGCTCCAATGGCTCGCATACCTTGGCGTGTCCCAGTGCTCTTTGACCCCTTCGTCCTGCAAGGAGTAGTCCATAACGGCCAGATAGACCATCGGCTTCTCGGACCAGTAGCTCTCGTAAAGATAAGAAAGCGGCTTACGCTCATTGTTGGTCGAGAACAGAGAACCGGCCCAGCCTTTGGCGGGATACCCCATTGATTCGCCCAAGTAATCGATACCGGTCCAGAGCATGCCGCCAATGACATAATCATGCTTTTCCACATCGATCCAAGGGACTTCGTCGCTGAAGTTCTGCATTTGATCCGGATGCCCGCGGAAGAACTGATAAGTCTCCGTACCCAAAATCAATTTATCGGGAATCGCCTCGTGGATGGCCGGATACCACTGCTCCTGATAATTGCAGCTGATCACATCGACGATCTCGCCGATTTTTCGGATCCGCTCTACTCTTTCGTGCAGGTCATAGATTTCCGTATCGCTGACTTCATCTACGAACTGCTGAATATCCTTCACTTTGGCAAGATCCGCGTTGCTTTCGTATTTAAAATGCGGATTCATCGCATAACTAACCGGCCGGGTATCGTCGAGCGTCAGCAGATGCTCCTTCAGCATTTTCAAAATCTTAAGCATGGACTCCTGACCTTGATTTTCAACCTCGTTACCGACACCCCAAATAAAAATACACGGATGGTTACGGTCCCGCTTCACCATAATTTCCAAATCGGCCTGCCATTCCGTCTCAAAATATCTTCGGTAAGCTCCGCCGGTCCATTTGTCAAACGGCTCTTCATAGACAAGGAGTCCCAGTTCATCGCATAGATCCAGAAGTTCCGATGCCGGCATGTGGTGAGCGGTACGGATTGCATTGCACCCCATTGCTTTGAAGGCCAGAAGCCGGTCTTTCCAGATTTCCGGCGGAACGGCGACTCCGAGACAGCCCGCATCCTGGTGAATGCAGAATCCCTTGATCTTGGTCGGATTGCCGTTCAGATACATCCCTTTGCCGGCGATCATCTCGATCTTTCTGACACCGATCCGCAAGCTGTAAGTATCCACAACCTGCTCGTCCTCAATAAGGGACAATTCCAAATGATATAAGCTCGGCTGTTCAGGGCTCCAAAGCTTGACGTTCGGTATTTCAAGACGAATCGTTCCGTTGGCGGATTCGCTTGCAATGCGCAAATTGTCATCGGAGATACTCGCTCTTACCAAGGAAGAGACGCCGGTCAGGATGGTAACGATGCCTATATCCCCATTGATTGCCGTCTTCACATGAATTTCTTCCGGATTGAGATGATGTTGGGGCAGCTCAAGCAGCTTGACGGTTCTGTAAATGCCCGCTCCGGAATACCATCTGTCCGCCGGAAATGACGTGTTATCCACCTTAACCAGAATCCGATTGTCTCCTTCACGTATATAGCTTGTAATATCCAGCGTAAATCTGGAATAGCCGTATTTTCGCCCGCCGGCTTCAATGCCGTTTACCCATACCGTACTATTTTCATAGATCCCATCGAATTGCAGCTGATACACATAGCCTGGCTTGATTTCTCGGCATACCCAGTTTCTTCTATACCAACCGATTCCCCACCGGTCTCTAAAGCCTTGAGGCTCGGCCTGCTTCATGCTTCTATTGATCGGAGCCGTGATGGCCCAATCGTGCGGCAGCGTAACCGGCTTGAAGTTGTGCTCTTCCGGCTCTCCTAATGCAAATTCCCAACCGCTCATCATTTCGGTCTCGATTCTGCTCATACCGATGAACATCCTTTCGTTGCCTTAACGGCTGCAACTTTGTTATATTCACATTATAAAGTTTGATATTGCAGCCTAACAATCTAACAATATTAAGTATCACATTAAAATATTAAGGTGATCGAATGTACAAGAGGCGCATACCCGTCATTACGGAATCGGATAAGGAGCTGCCCTATTACCTGGTTGATGTGGGATCGAATTGGAATCAAGAACATATCGTGCGGCCCAACGGGTACTTGTACCAGTGGATTCAATGCGTTCAAGGCGAAGGGGAGTTGCTGACGGAAGGCAAGACGTTTCGAGTGAAGGAAGGGACTGCGATGCTTCTGTTCAAAGGGGTCCCCCATGAATATTACGCCGTAAGCCCTTCCTGGATCGTGGATTGGGTCGTCTTCGACGGCCATCAGGTGGAGTCATTTTTAAAGCAAACGGCCGGGATTCACACCAACGGCGTATTTTATGTATCCAGGCCCGATCTGTTTGCTTCGAAAATCCAAAGCTTATTTGACATTGAACAATTGAACGGTACGTTAACCAGCCTCCAAGGCTCCAGCGTCATTTACTCTCTTCTTACGGACATCGTTCAATACACGTCAATGAGTCCCAACAATAGCGCCAACAGCTTAAATTTCAAACTGAAGCCGTTATTCGATTATATTGAACGGAACTTTAACAAGCCTCTTACGCTGGAAGATATGGCCGAGATTACCGGAGTTACGCCGCAGCACTTATGTACCGTATTTAAGAAAACGACCAACATAAGGATCTTCCAATACATTAACTCCGTAAGAATCAAGAAAAGCAAAGAGCTTCTGCTGCAAAATCCTCACATGCAAATCAAAGAAATTGCAGCTCTGGCCGGTTTCGAGGATGCGAACTATTTCTGCTCCGTCTTTAAAAAATTTGAACAGCTAAGTCCGAACCAATTCAGGAAAATCCATTACTGAACAACGGTTCGCTTTCGTTCAACTAGTCTTCCTGAGCAAATTCATTGACTATAAAGCATTTTTGCACGATCAACGTTTATTGGTTCATGGGTGGGGATTTCAATAAAATAATCTAACTGCCAGTTCTGAGTTTTTTGAGCCTGACGGCTTGTAGGCCTGTCCCATGGCGGATATACTCGTATTCCACGCTTTCCGCCGCTACCATGATTTGAAACGATATTGAATTGCAACAGTGCGTCTTTGGGGAATACGAACTGTCCAAACCGATTACCATCCCTTGTACTAATTACAAAGTAATCCACTTCTTCTGACCCATCATAAGGTTGAGTTGTGCCGTCTCCCGTTCTCCGCCACAATGTGACGAATTGTCCCATTTTGGAGGGAGTCACTTTTGCCGCACGAAATCGGATTATACGATTATTTGCTTGAAACAAATAGGCCCCGTATTCCGAATTTTGAACTTCTCCGCAGAGGTCGGAACAATCAAATTCACACACGTTGTAGACCAATTCTATAGCAGCAAGCAGATCACGATGAATGCCGCCTATTTTCCTATCTATCTGAACCACCGCTCCTCAAAAAAAAATGATGAATCCGAATCCCCGCCTTTCCTTTAGTGAATATCGTGCTTCTTGAAGCTTCCGCCTTTGACTTCTGCAACGTCGTACACCATAACAAAGGCACTTGGGTCAATTTCATAAATAATTTCCTTCATTTTGCTTTCTTCCAATCGATTAATGACGCAAGTAATTTCCTTGAAATGTTCGTTGGAATATCCCCCTTGCACGAGATTATATGTTGCACCGCGCCCTAACCGGTCACGAATGGTTTCTACCATGCTTTCCGGGTCTTTAGTAATAATTTTAAACGTTTTGGCTCCGCTTAAGCCTTCTTCAACAATATGAATCACTTTAGAGGCAATAAAATAAGCAATACCTGATAAAATAGCCCCTTGCAGTCCAAATACCGTCGAGACGACAATAAATACGAACATGTTAAGGAACAAGATAAGATCGCTCGTACCGAAAGGCAATTTTCGTGAGAGTAACACGGCTAACATATCGATACCGTCCAATGCGCCGCCATTGCGCAAGGCCAGACCCATACCAAAACCGATGATAATTCCCCCGACAACAGTGATCAGCAGCGTATCGCCTTCAATGATAGGCGAGATGTTATGCATGACGACAGTGCCGATGGCCAGCGAAGCAATACCGAGCACGGAATAAATCGCAAAGCTTTTTCCAATTTGCTTATATCCTAAATAAATAAACGGAATATTAAGAAGCGCGATTAAGATTCCTAGAGGTAATCCGATAAGCTCCGACCCGACGATGCTTAGACCGGTCACGCCGCCGTCGGATACGTTGTTCGGAATTAATACCGCTTCAAGTCCATAGGCTGTTATAAATGCGCCGGCTATCACAGCTAATCCTCGTAAAACTTTTTTTAATAAGGCAGGTTGTTTGTGCTCTGTTTTCATTTAGTGACCTCATTTTGTATAATTTTATTCCCGTAACCCCGTTATTTTCTTTCCTTTTGATGGAATTACAAGCATTCTTTAATTTTACCTGATATCGATTAAAATATCACATTCCGCAAAAGCTGAACGGGAAAAGACCGTCCGAGCGTTCTCGGCGGCCTCACGATGTGAATTCCGAACTATCGTACCGCTGATCGACACCAATTACTTATAAAAGTGCTTTCGTTTTACAAATAAGTACACAAGAATAATTAGCGGCCAACTGGTATTACCAAAATAAACGGAATCCTGGGTTTTCGAGAAAAGAACTGAACTGATTAGAAAAAAGTAGATACAGTACATTTGAAAGATACAATAAGCCCATCGATTCTGAGCTAGTATTCCATAAGCTGTGAACCAAAAAAAGGCAGAAACCACAATCCTGGCAACAATCTCAGGCATCCATGGCCATCCATGTGCGACAGCAATTCCAGGATATATTTCAATATTAAAGAGCGGATCAAGTAAAGTTGAACTAAAAACAAGTATTGAAGAAATAATCATTAATGCTCCAATGAGCTTTAAAAAATAGGGAGGCTGCGATTGATTCCGTACTCGGCTCTCGCGAAACGATAAACGTTTTTTTATTTCATGTACCATCGATATCTCCTTCCTGTCCCCTACCATATTACCACATTTTGGGCCCAAACTGCCCGAAAACGCAGCGACGGCAGCCGATCGTTTTGGCCGGCCGCCGTCGTGTCATGCTTGAACTATAGTATCCCCTGCTTCGATTATTCTTGTAGTTGTTCCGTCTCGCAATGATTGCAGCGACCCTTTAGCATAAAATTCCACGTTAGATGTCTTTTTTCATAAAATACCTCTTGTTCCCTTGTAACGGAGTATTTTCAAGGATACCGAAGGTAACATATCCATGCCGCCAGTAAAATTCAGGCGCATGAAAATCGAACGTATCCAAATGGATCAGATTGGCGCCGGATTCCTTGGCTGACATCTCCAATTGTTGAAGCAGCATCCGTCCGATTCCTTGGCCTCTTCTCCCTTCCTCGACCCATAAAATGTCTAAAAAAACTGCTTCTCCAAACCTGTGGCTGAGTAGTCCGGCTATAACCGCCTCGTTCTCATCGTATACAATAAAATTAAAAGGCTCATAGCTAGCTGATTCATTATTGATTTGATTATAACGATAGAGTTCGTTTCTAACTGTTCCAAGGTCTTCGCAATTCTCGTCGGTTATTTTTCTTATAGTAAACACGCTTCTCACTCCTTGTTTTCAAGCTTGCAAGGCAGGACTTCATGGACGATGACATACGTTAACGACCTGTCCCTTCGTCATGGCGACCAATTCACTGGGGGACAACTGAAAGACTGCTTTGGGGTGGCCTGCAGCCGCCCAGATCGTCGGGAATTCTAGTAAATCTTCATCAATAAAAGTTGCAAGAGGGGTTTTATGACCGACTGGTGCAACCCCGCCGATGACAAAACCGGTATGCTCGCGTACGAAATCGGCATCTGCTTTGGCGAGCGTATCGCCAGCCAGCCCGCTCGCCTTTTGAACGTCGACCCGATTCACACCGCTGGCAACCACGAGCAGCGGCCTGCCGGATCTTTCCAGCCGGAATATGATAGACTTGGCAATCTGTGCCTGGCTGCAACCGATTGCATTGGCAGCATCCTGGGCAGTGCGGGCGTCGTCCGGAAGCTCCACGATTTGATGCTGATACCCGAGCACCCGAAGTGCACTCTGTACCTGTTGGATACTTTCCTTGTATGGATGCCTCACTCGTCTTCTCCTCGCTTTTTCTTGTTATTATCACACCCGCTCCTACCTAAAACTAGTACCCGAAAGGAGAATTTTCAGGCGGTTCATTCGGCTACTACAGTGAAAGCTCTCCCGCAAAACAAGAAAACGGCTTGCGCCGTCCTTGGACGAGTATATTTACGGCGTTAATCTGATTGTGCAAAATAGTGCTTGTTGCTTGGCGTCTTCAGCACGGAGTCATTTGTAGAAGAATGCCTGCAAAATTGCAGGAACCAGAGTCTGGCTGGTTTTCCACAGCTCGATTACTGCGATTTTACATTCGTTTTTTTTAAAAACAGCCCGACAAGGGCTTAAACCGCACAGATTCCTGTACATTCTCCTAGGCATTTGCTCTACACGTCCCGGACACGGTAAAGATTCCTGTATATTTACACGGATTTTTGCTCATAAACGATCAACTAGACATAAGACCGCTCTGAAAAGAGCAGTGTGAAGCGTCTCACATGACCCCAGACGATCGGTACCGTATACGTAAGTCCAAGAGATCGTTCGGAACTGCTACCTCACCGAAGCGAGTACGATATTTTACAACTTATTCACAGAAATTTGACCCACATAATTTCCCAACCACCAAAAAAAGGCACTGCCCGCGGCAGTGCCTTACATCACCCAATTCGCGTTATCCGTTTGCTGAATTTCTACAAGTCCGTTGGTAAACGATGAAGATACATACTTATTAAATCTGTACTCTGTTTGAGTGCGGTAACGGTTTTAGGATTGGGAAGTGTATATATGGTTTTGTAATCAATTTCTTTATATTCTTCCCGAACAGCAAAAGCCAGCTTTTCATCCGTTAGAGAAAAGTCCGCATTGACACCAACTTTATTTCCGCGCGCATCCAGACGAATCCATTTTTCTTCGGATTTCAGAAAGACCGCATTGAGAGCGTGAATGCAGTACCCGGTGTCAGGTGTGTCACCTAATGTTAGACGTTGATAACAAAATCCTGCTGGAATCCCTCTGCTCCTTAAGATAGCGCACAATAAGTTTGACTTAGCATAACAGATCCCTTCTTTGAAATAGAGGACTTCCGAAGCTTTGGACGTTATTCTTGAACTTTGAATATCCCACGAATGAGAGATTTCATCTCGAACAAACTCATAAGCTTTTTTTACAAAACCGACTTCACCGGATAAAGATTCCGAATATAATTCGGCTGCTTTTTCCTTAATGGATAGATGGCTAAAGTCGACTTCTTCCGTCTCCATCAAATAGTCTTGAAGTGAATTTGATTCGCAGTTTAACAAATTGCATCCTCCCCCAACCGCTATACCGAGTTTTAACCCACGACCATCGGAATAATCATACGAGAATTTGAATAATTATTCAAATGCATGAATGGTTCAGCATCTCTTCGAACCAAGCTTTGGCGAACGAATAAGCCACCGTCACTTTATGTTCTCGAAGAGGAAAAAAAGCCAAGGCCGATATCGCGCAGTGGCCGGCTTGGCTTTTTTGTTCATATAGTTTGGCGGGCGGAACGGTCAAGGTCAGCCTTCCTCGTCCTCGCCGTTCCACAGCTTGCGGAACGATGAGCTTCGGGAGAGCAGCTCCTCCGCCGTTCCTTCGGCTTCAATCCGTCCGTTATTCATCAGAATAATATGGTCGGCACGGGCGAGCGCCGCCTTCCGGTGTGACACGACGAGACATGTCGCATCGCCGCGGCTCTCGAACATCCGGTCCCACAGCTTCCGTTCCGTCTCCACATCGAGTGCGCTCGACAAATCGTCGAAAACGTACAGCTCCGCGTCCCTGACCAGCATTCTGGCGGCAGCCGTACGCTGGGCCTGTCCTCCCGACAGCTTGATGCCGCGCGGCCCGATGACCGTTTCAAGCCCTTCCTGCAAATGCGGCACATCGTCTTCGAGCACCGCCGAATGGATCGCTTTCTGCAGGTTGCCGTCCCGCTGCGGATAGCCGAGCAATATATTATCCTTCAGCTTGTCGCTGTACAGCCGTGGAATTTGCGCCGTATAGGCGCTTCGCGGCGGTACGAAGAAATCGCCCGGCTTGTCGACGAGCCTCCCGTTCCAGCGAATATTGCCTGCCTCTTTCGGCAGCAGTCCGAGCAAAGTCCTTATCAGCGTCGTTTTGCCCGAACCGATCGTGCCCGTGATGACTGTAAATGAGCCTCGGCGCAAAACCAGATCGATGCCCTCAATGCCTCGTCCGGATTCGGGATACCGGTACGTCAGCCCCGTCGCCTCAAGCCGCCCGAGCCGTTCGAAGGCTGGTCCTTCGCCATCTGCACCCGCGTCCGACTTATCGTCCGCAGACTTTGTATCCCTCTTATTCAAATACAGGGGATTGAAGGCCGTTAGCACTTGCGCGGGCGCACCCTGAAGCAAAGAGGTCAAACGGGCGAAGCCGACCGACATTTGTTTGAAGAACGTCATAAACTTCCCAACATTGGAGATAAGCTGTGTTACAAACGTCAAATAGTACACAAACAGTGAAAAGTCCCCAACCGTAAACGCTCCGGCTCGCATCTTGTAGCCGGCCAGCAGCAGTATGAGTCCGGTTCCGATGTTGACCGAATTCGTAAATACGGAATCGAGCGCCTCGCTCATCAGCCTATCCCGCACCATCGTCCGGCGGCGTTCCTCGCTCAGACGCGTAAACCGCTCGACGAGACGCTTTTCCGCCCTCGCGATCTGAATCGCTTGCACGTTGCCGAACATTTCGCTGATCGCGCCCGTTACTTTGGCCGTCGCCTCTCTACTGGCGGCACGGTATTTTTGCAAACGGGCCGTCGCCAGCTGGGCTGCCGTAACGACGACAATGAGCGGCACAAACACAAGCAAAGTCAGCATGGCGTCGATGCGGATCAGAATATAGCTGGAAACAACCGCAAACGCAATCATGCCAAACACGTCGACAGACCAGCTCGCCGCTTCCTCCGTTTGATCGACGTCGTCGCGGAAATGGCTGATCGCTTCGCCCGGCGACACCGGAATCGCTTTGGCCCCGGGCTCCTTCAGCACATGCTCAAGCATATTGCGGCGCAGCAGCATGCCGATTCGGAAGCGGGAATGTACGTCCGTGATGAAGCCGACGATAATAAGAGCAACCCGTCCCAATGACGCGGCGACAAACAGCGCGATGATGCCCCATATGCCGACGAGCGATGCGCCGGAGCCGGCCAGCTCGTCGAAGAACGCCTTCGTGAGCAAGCCCGGCACGATCGGGGCCATATGAATCATCGTCCACGCCAGCACGTTGATGAGATAAATGCCGAAGCGGTATCGGATTAGCCGGTACAGAAACGAATACGTGTTCATACCGGGACCTCCTCGAGACCGACGGCCAGCATCCTGTGAAACCGGGAACGAGGGTCGGCGGCAAGCTCCGCCCGATTTCCTTGCTCGATGACGACGCCGCCTTCCAGCATGACAATCCGATCCGCCCTTTGCACCGTAGCCAGTCTATGCGCGATCAAGATGCAGGTGCGGTCCTGCAGGAGCTTGTCGATCGCATGCTCAATATGCCTCTCGGTAATCGGATCGAGACGGGAGGACGCTTCGTCGAGAATGACCAGACCCGGATCGGTCAAAAATACGCGCGCGAAGGCGAGCAGCTGGGCTTCTCCGGCCGACAAGCCTCCGCCGCCCGATGCGAGCGGCGTATCGAGTCCCAGCGGAAGCGACGCATACCATGAATGGAGGCCGAGATCATCCAGCACCTCGATAATGCGCGAGTCCGGAATCGTCTCGTCGTACATCGTCAAGTTTTCGCGTACGGTGCCTTCCAGGATTTCAATGTTTTGCGTCACCAGCGCCACCTTCCTGCGCAAATCGTGCAGCTTCAGCTCGCGGATATCGATGCCGCCAATCTTCACCGCCCCGGCCTGCGGATCGTAGAAGCGGAGCAGCAGCCGGGCCAGCGTCGATTTGCCGCTTCCGGTACGTCCCAGCAGTCCGAGCGTTTGCCCGGGCTCCAGTAAGAACTGCAGGCTGCGGATCGTCGGAGAATCTTCCTCGTAGCCGAACGTTACGTCTTGGAACTCCACGGCCAGAGGCCCGTCCTGAATCGGAGCGCCGGGGCCGTCCGTGATTTTCGGCTTTATACTCAGCAATTCGCGAATGCGGGACAAGCTGGCGTCCGCCTTCTGAAGATCCTCCAGCTGGGTGCGGATTTTCTCAATGGGCTTGGCCAGCAGTTCCGTGTAATAAAAAATCAAGTATACGGTCCCGAACGAGATCGACTGCTGCTTCCACAAATACGCGCTGATCGCAAACGCGAGGGCGTTGCCCAGGGCGAAGACGATAATCGTCGTAATCCACATGGAGGCAAAACCGAGAAACGCTTTGGTCCGGAGCGGCAGCATACGGCGAATGAACGAATAAAACTTGTTCATGACGAAGCCCGCCGCACCGTTCGCCCGAGTATCCTCCGTCCCTTCCAGCTGCTCGCCGATAAAGCCGTAAAATTCCGCATTGGCCTGCCGCCATTTGGCCCAAACCGGCACGGCGAATTTGCGGATCCATTGAATGACGAACACGGCGAACAAGACGAAGACGGTCATGCCCGCCCCGACCAGCACGTTTTCTCTGTACAGCAGCACCAGAATCCCCAGCATAAGCAGGAAATTGCCGGCCAAATGGATCAGAAAGGATGAAAAAAAGTTGGAAAGCGAATTAACGTCGCCGTCCACCCGTTCGATGATCGATCCGGTCGTCTGTGTTTTGTGAAAAGACATATCGAGCGACAGGCAATGCTCGACCAAGTCGCTGCGCAGCCGGTTCGTCGTTTTCCAGCCCAAATTCTCGCTGAAATAGGCGGCCGCGATCGATACCCCCTGCTGTACGATAGAAAAGCCGATGAACAGGGCGGCTGCTATGTAAAGCGGTTTCATATCGCCGGCCGATTGCGCCGTATCGATGAAAAATCGGATGATCTGCGGATTGATCAGCTGCAGACCGATTGAGACGAACAGCAGCAGCGCGAGAAACGCCAACGTGCTTCTGTGAGGGAGCAGGTAGCGCTTCAGGATGGCTGAATACTGCTGTACATTCATGCTTGCCCGGTCGCGGTTCACACCGTTCCTCCTCGCTAGCGGTCGTAGTATCAAGTACTTTATCCGAAACCGCCGGTACCGTCAATCCCTCATTCCCATTTTATTGTAAAATGGCGAAGAGCCGTCCGCTTGTGTTCAAGCAGACGGCTCTACCGGGCTTAACAGCTCAGGACCGCCAAGCTTATTTTCCCGCTTCGGCCTCCTCTGCCTGTTTACACGCGAGTAACGACACCAAGACGTCATCATCAGACAGGCCGCTCGTTCAAGCAGCGCCTAGTTGATACTTCAACGAAAGCTGCCGTTTATTCGCGTTTGTCTATTCGTGCTTATAAGGCAAACCTTTCAGATACTCGGCATGGCGGCGAACCTCATTAGCCCCCAGCGGCCCCCCGTGACCTAAATAAAAGGTGCGGTGTCCGGACGAGATTAAACGCAGAAGCTCTTCAGCTACCCGATGCGGGTCGTCCTCGAAAGGCGGGCGAATAGCACGATGCTTCCTCATGATACCGCCGACCAGAATACCCGAGGCCAAGAGGTCCCCCACCATAGCATCTTTAGAATCCAGTTCAACCGAAATAGAACCCGAGGTATGACCGGGTGTATGGGTAACCGTACCGGGTACGCCGAAACGGCGCAAATCGATGTCCTGCGTTCCGGATACCAATAAATCCGGCGTAAATCCCTCATAAGGCTGAAGGATAAATCCCGTTTTGAAGAAGAGCCGGGCAAACGGTCCCGTCGGGCAGAACGTCATCTTCTCTTCCTGGCTGTAATGCTTGGCGTCGCCTTCGTGGGCGAGTATAGGAGCCCCCGTTAGTTCCCGCAATCTCGCTGCACTGCCGGCGTGGTCAACATGCGCATGAGTGATGATAATAAGCTTGATGTCCCGGAAGGTCAGCTTCTCTTTCGCCAGCGCCCTTCCGATTTTCTGTTCCGATCCCGGTATACCGGCATCGACCAAGACGCAGCCGTCCGGTCCAAGCAGCAAATGAGCATTTACCATGTGCATCGGAAGGATGGGAATTCGGATAATTTTCACTAAATTCATGTTAGAATCACTCCTCTAAAAAAATACCGAACGGTTCGGTTTTTTTATAGAGTAACAAATATTTCTCGATTCCGCCATAGCAATGGTAAAATAAAAAAATGATAGCATCGTTACGCGGAGGTCATCATTCATGCGCAAGGGCGAAAAAACACGCCAGCATATTATTGAAAAAGCAGCCGGGCTGTTTAATCAAAAAGGTTACGCCGGCTCTTCGATACAAGACATTATGGAGGTCACTGGATTAACCAAAGGCGGTGTGTATCGGACCTTTTCCGGGAAAGACGAGATCGCGCTCGAAGCGTTCGATTATGCCTCCCGGATTCTGATGGGGCATTTCTTGAATGCCGCCGAAAAGGCGGAAACGGCGGTAGACAAAATCATGGCGGTATGCGCGGTGTACGAAGATCCCGTAAACCATCCTCCGATCGAAGGAGGGTGCCCATTGCTTAACACGGCGGTAGAAGCGGATGACGGATATCTTCCGCTCCGAGAGAAGGCGGCAGCTGCGCATAGTCAATTCACAGCGTTTATTCAAGGCATATTGGATAAAGGAGTCTCCTCCGGGGAGCTTCTCCCGACTCTCCATACGGAAGCTCTCGCGTCATTCGTAGTTTCTTCCTTGGAAGGCAGCGTCATGGCAAGCCGATTAACCGGGGACAATAAGCACGCCGGGTTCGTCATTCACCAGATCAAGACCATCCTTTCCACATATCAAATAAAATAGGAAACAAGCCGCAAGCGGCGTTGCGCTGTTATGCGGGTACGTAAAGAAAGCTCCCTTGGCTCTTGCGAGGCCGGGAGCTTTCCAAGTTCGGGGATACCGAATTTATTGTTCTACCGTTCAAGAAATCGCTGTGCGTTTCCCGGTTCGCGAGCTTGCAGCCATCCGACAATATAAGATTCGCCGACGATGACAGGCTATCTACATTTGAGTTTTAGCCGATATCTTTTTTCAACGGGTTATACGTTGTCGTGCCCCCCTACTTTCACAGGAAACCGAACCAGAAAGGTTGTGCCCTTATCGCTGCTCTTGACCTCGATTCGCGCCTGGTGTCTAGCCGCGATACTGTAACATACGGCAAGACCAAGGCCGGTACCTTTGTCCTTAGTGGTGAAGAATGGTGTCCCTAGCTTCGCCATATGCTCTTTGCTGATGCCGGACCCCTGGTCGGCAATTTCCAATATCGTATATTCCTCTATAGAGTAAGTGCGAATCGATAGCTCGCCTCCCTCCGTCATCGCATCTAACCCATTCATGGACAGATTCAGGATCAGCTGGCGAATTTCTTTCTCATCCAATAGAAGCGTGCCGGTATCGCTGCAATCCTCCCGCACGATTTTCCCTGACATGACGCCCTCTGCTTGAATTAACGGAATCAACGATTGAACGATGTGCCCTAAATGATGATGGCTCCGGTTCGTTGTTTTGTTTTTGCCGAGTGACAAAAATTCCGAAATGATGCCGTTGGCGCGATCCAGCTCCGTTAGCATAATGTCGATATATTCCTGCTGTAAATTCCGGCCGGTTTCCTTGGAGAGCTGAAGAAAGCCGCGGATCGTGGTCATCGGATTGCGGATTTCGTGGGCAATGCCCGCAGCCATTTCGCCGATCAGGTTTAGCTTGCCGAGCCGCGCCATCTCGCTCTCATAGCGTTCTTTGTCCGTAATATCAAGGCCCACTTGCAGCGAACAGAGCTCGTTGTTGATCTCGATCACTTCGTTCGATACTAAACAATAGCGAATTTCGCCCTGCTTCGTCACATATTTGACCTTCACGTTATAGAACGATTGATGAAGATCATACGATTCGCCTTCATTCAGGCAGGGAGCCGCTTGCAGAATGCCTGAATCCGTACCGATCATTTCATCGCCATATCCCGTATATTGCTTGAAGCTTTCATTCACGTCCAAGCATGCCATGTCGCTTAACCGGCGAATGATCATTAAACAAGGGCTCGCGGTGAACATCTTCTCGAACCTTTCTTGCGACAAGCGCAAGCTTTCATTCGCCTCCCGAAGCTCCTTCGTCCGCTCCTGCACTTTGATTTCCAGATGATCATACTGCGATTTAATAAGCGCCTCCGCACTCTTCAATTTACGATTGATGTCTTCCAGCTGGGCGGCCCTTCTCTGCAGCAGCTCACCCTGCTGTATAAGGCGCTGACGGTACTGATGAAGCTTAACAAAAGCGTCCACCTTGAGCTTCAAAAGCTCCGGGTGGATCGGTTTGGATATGTAGTCGATGGAGCCAACCGAGTACCCTTGAAGGACATGCTCCATAGAAGTACTGATAGCCGTCAGGAAAATAATCGGGATCTCGCGGCAATGCTCCCTTTGCTTGATCAGCTTCACTGTCTCGAAGCCGTTCAACCCGGGCATTTGAACATCCATCAAGATTACGGCCAAGTCGCTGATATCTTCTTTCAGCAAATAGCGAAGCGCGTCCTCGCCCGAATGCTTGGGAATGAATTGATAGGGAAGGTCGCTCAGAACCCCTTCCAGCGCCAGCAGATTCTCAGGCCTATCGTCCACGCCAAGAATGGTGATGCGATTATCCATGTTACCGCACCTCTCTCCTCGCCAATCGGCTTCGATATATTTTTTCTTCGATGTCCACGACGTCAAAGGCATCTTTCCGAAAGCGTACCGGTATCCCTTCTTTGCGGCCTAGCGCGAGAAACCCGTTCTTAGCCATGCTGGAACCGATCAGACCAAGAACACGCGTTTGCATTTCTTCGTTAAAATAAATAAGAACGTTCCGGCAAACAATCAGGTGAAATTCATTAAACGAATGATCCGTTACTAAATTGTGCTGCGAGAATACGAGATTCTCCGACAGGAAAGGGTGCAATACCGCCTCATCGCCTCTGACCGAATAATATTCGGAGAATGCCCTCTTCCCCCCGGAAGCCAAGTAGTTCTTGGTGTTTTGCTGCATTTTCAGGAGAGGAACACGGCCGGCGGCGGCTTGCTCCACCACTTTCCGGTTCATATCGGTTCCATAAATTGTCGTATGGGGATAAAAGCCTTCTTCATGTAGAGCGATCGCAACCGAATACGCTTCTTCTCCCGTCGAGCACCCGGCGCACCAGATCCTGATCGCAGGCAGAGCCGCTAGAGCCGGAAACACCTTATTCCGGAGCGCAGCAAAAAACGTCGGATCACGGAACATCTCGGTTACATTGATCGAGAAATCCATGAACAACCTGTTCATCGTTTCGGGATCATGCAGCACTTTCTCCTGCAAGCCGGACACGGAATGCAGCCTTTCTGCGCTAATGCGATGCCATATTCTCCTGCGTATCGAAGAGTACTTGTAGTTGCGGAAATCATGGCCGTAATACCGGTAAATCGCCTCCAAAAGCAAGGAAATCTCGATTTTCTCCAGCTCTTCCTTATCGAGCCTTCGCAAGTCGTTCATCAGCTTCGCCGCCCTTGCGGATGCAGCCACACCCGAAGCAGTGACAGCAGCTGTTCGACTTGAGTCGGCTTGCTTATATAATCGTTAGCCCCAGCCTCGATGCACTTCTCCCTGTCATGCTTCATGGCCTTCGCTGTCAAGGCGATGACCGGGATATCTTTATGAACTGAAGCTCCTTCACGAATCGCCCGAATCGTCTCGTAGCCGTCCATCTTCGGCATCATCATGTCCATCAGCACCAGATCCGTGTCCGAATGGCGCTCCAACATGTCCAAGCATTCCAAACCGTTCTCTGCAAAAATCACCGTCATGCCATACTCCTCCAGCACACCGGTAAGCGCAAAAATGTTACGCATATCGTCGTCCACCAGCAAAATTTTTCTGCCGGCCAGCCGGGAATTTTTCTTATTTTCCTCTTCATGCTTGTCGGCCGTCTCGGTATTCCTTGCTTCCAGCATAATCTGGTTTGCTGGAGCGGCGGCTTCCGGATCTCTCAAGTCGTCCGATATCGGATGAGAGGTCAGATGCATAGGAATGGTGAGAATGAATATACTCCCTTTCCCCACCTCACTAGTCAAGGCAATTCGTCCGCCTAACAAAGCGGCGAGCTCTTTGCTGATCGACAGGCCCAGCCCCGTTCCGCCATACTTGCGGCTCGTTGTGCCGTCGGCTTGGCGGAACGATTCGAAAATCATACTGTGCTTGTCTTGCGGAATTCCAATCCCCGTATCGCTAACCTCGATGTTCAAGCAGGCGGCCTGGCCATCGGCGCCGGCTGAAGAACAACGGAAGGCCAGCTTGACGCTTCCTTTCTCCGTAAACTTGTACGCGTTGGAAAGCAGGTTATGAAGGATTTGCCGAAGCTTATAAATATCGGTATGGATCTCTTCGGTTTCAATATCGCCATCATACTCGATGCGGAAGTCGAGACCCTTCTGCAGTGCTACCGGCTGAAATTGCTCTCGCACGCCGGCTCCGAGTTCCTTCAACGTAATAGTTTCGCAGACGACTTGCATTTTGCCGGATTCAATCTTGGATAAGTCCAGAATTTCATTAATTAACTGCAGCAGGTCATGGCCTGAAGCATGGATCGTCTTCAAATATTCAATTTGCTTGGGCTTTAAATTCCCGTCTTTGTTCTCGCAGAGATGTTGAGCGAGCAGCAGCAAGCTATTCAGCGGCGTTCTCAGCTCATGAGACACATTCGCCAAAAATTCCGTCTTGTATTGGGAATGCAGTAACACTTGCTGATGCTGCTCTTCCAGCTCCAGCCTCAAGCTTTCCAGCTCCTTATTGCGCCGTTCGGAGTTCTTATACTGCTCCTCCAGCTGTTCGTTGAGCGTCCTTAACTCTTCTTGCTGCAGCTGCAGCTCCTCCGATTGGGTCTGAAGCTCCTCAGCGAACGATTGGGTCTCCTTAAACAGTCGTTGAACCTCCTGATAAGATAGCGCGCCATTCAGAGCTACGCCCAGATTCACGACCGTTTCCTCCAGAAGAGCATATGCCGCCGGCGATATATGTTCGAAGAAAGCGAACTCGAGTACCGCAATAGCATGATCTTCGTAGGGAACAGGCATGATGAGCAAATGTGCCGGCGATGCATGGCCGAGTCCGGAACGGATGCGTATGTAACCTTCCGGGACTTGATCCATACGAATCGGCCGATTTTCAGCACCGCATTGGGCCGCCAAGCCTTCGGCTCGAAGCGAAGTATCGTCGGGCTGAAGCTCCGAAGCTGGACCGCCGTAGACCGCTGTTCTCTGAAACACAGGCTTGTGCCTGTCCTGCGATGAACGGACATAGCATACGGCATAGCCCGCTCCTATTAGCGGTGCTGCCTGGTTCAGGAACTGCTGGGCAAGCGGCTGCAGCTCCTGGACGCCTTGCAGCAGATCGGACAATTCCGCAAGCTTGGCCTGATGAGAAGCCCGTTCTTCGAGAGCCAGCTGATAGTCCTTTTCCTTCTGAGCCTGATGCTCCAGCTTCTCCGCCATATCGTTGAAGGCGACGGCGATCGCGCCAATTTCGTCATTTGAAGTGACCGGAATACGCGGAATGGAGCTGTTCCCCAGCGACACTTGCGCCATACTGGAGGAAACCCGTTTGAGTCTTCCGGTTACGCTTAAGAAAACCCACACCACAATCGCAACCGCAGCGATCAGTAATATAGCAATTAACAGAATGGATATGTTCAGCGTACTGCGATAAATCTCCAAAGTGGAGCTTAGCGCTTGCTCCATTTCGAAATCGTAAAGGCTGTTAAACTCGGCGAGCGATGCGAATAACGCTTTTCGCTTTGGTTCGGTATCGGAGTAAAAAACGGCAACCGCACCATTGCGATCCCCTTTCTGCAATAGAGCTCCGATCGTCTCCAAGGCTTTTGCATACTCGCCATATTCATTACCGAGCCTCGTCATTAATACGGCATTGTTCGTTCGAGAGGCCAAGCTTTGCAGCTTCCCCCATGCCTCGCCGATCTTCGCATTGCTCTCGGTTATAGCTTTCACGTGGGCATCCAATTGTTCATTGTCCGTATCCAGAAGGGCATTACTGAGCTCGATTGTCATGTGGTTTACCTCGCCGCGAATCGCTACGGCAAGCTTAACCCCCGCGTATTTCTCATTCACAATCAAGTTCATATTGAACTTGAACGTATTCAATATGGAAAATCCGCATACCGTAACGACCAGTAAGGAAAGCAGGACAAATCCAAACCCTAACATCAGCTTCGTACGAAATTTCATAAGACGGCATACCTCCATGATGTCATTGTAGACCAAGCTAACGGTATAGATTTGTGACTTATCCTTGATTATTGCCCGGGATGGTCAGCTCTCTAAGCTATGACACCCTTACCTGCATCCCGGGGTTGGTTAAGGCTGTATATGTAAATAAGGCTGCGATTTCATCGGCAGCCCGTGCTTTGTACATATTCAGCCATTATGTGATTTGGGTATATGGGGAACCAGTGCGAGAGGATCAGTAACCGGCAGTTCAGGCGCAAAATAAGGTTGTATCGAACGCATCTTCATGTCGTACTCTTAGCCCCTAGCCATATTAGTACCACAATATTGTAACCTTGGCTTCAATTCGCAGTCAATCTTTAGTTATGGATGTCGGTGTGGATACAATAAGAAAGAGGATGCTCGCTACGGAACATCCTCTTCCTATTTGTCATAATAAAGTTTACTTCAAGGAGTCCAACAGCGTCTTAATCTGAGTGTTGAGGTTAAGAACGTTTAAGATGATCGTTAAGGCTTCAGCTCGGGTCGAGTCAGCTTTCGGATCAAAGTTGCCGTCATCCTTACCGCTGATGATTCCGGCTTGAGCCGCTTGTTGAATCGCATCGGAAGCATAGGAATCATGAAGGTCTGCAAAGTTCCCCTTCGTCGCATCTTTCGCTACATTGTTCATGTTGACGATACGAGACAGGATCAACACCATTTCTTCACGGGAGATCGTTCTATCGGGTTGGAAAGTACCGTCACCATAACCGCCGATCACGCCTGCGGAAGCGAATTGCTCGATAGCGTCATGCGCCCAATGGCTGCCGACGTCATTCAACTGTACTTGTTTCGTACCGCTGACCGTGAAGATTCGGGACAGGATCGATACGAACTCAGCGCGAGTAATTTCCTGGTTTGGCTTAGCTGTACCGTCCTCATAACCCTTGATTACTCCCAGTTTCACGAAAGTATCGACAGTCTTTTCTGCCCAATGCCCTTTAGTGTCCGAAGGGGCAATTGTCGATGCCGTATTTTTCGCTGCATTAATAAGCGTCTCGACTGAATGAACTACGTTGGTATCCGTTTTGACGACACTGGACTGGAAGATGTCAGGTTCAGGGTTCGCCCCAGACTTCGGTTCAGTCTGAGTCGGAGCAGAAGATATTGTAGTGGAAGAAGAGCCGCCACTGGAGCCGCCCCCCAATCCGCCGGATGAACTATCGTCGTCAGGCGCGACTACCGTAACTGGAATGTGCAGCGTTTGCCCGCCGTAAACAGCGTTAATCACCGTGGAACCTGCGGCCACACCCGAAATGACAGCAGTATGAATCCCCGCAACAACCTCTACCCCAACTGTAGCGACTGCAGTATTATCGGAAGTCCAATTGATATATACAGAATCAATAACAGCAGTCGAGTGGTCGCTGTACGTTGCCGTAATGACCGAAGGTGTTCTCGTTCCTGCCGTGATGGTGACCGGGTTGTTCGATGCCGTAAGCGCCGTAGGAGCTTGAGTTGCCGTGACTTCGATCGGCGGCGAAGCGATACCGTCATATGAAGCCGAGATCTTCGTATGACCTGCGGCAAGCACAGTAAGAACACCATTAGCATCAACAGCAGCCACGTTGGTGTCACTCGACGACCAAGAAACGGCAGATGGAGCAATCGGATTCGTAAGCTGACCTTCATAGTGACCCGTAGCCGTAAGGCTGTAGGTTTGACCCACAGTCACCGGGAAATCGCCTTGATCGATAGCTACGCTTTCCAACGCAGGCTGAGCTTGCGTTTGAACCGTCAGGTTAAACGTCTTGGTATCCTTCACACCATTCTTTGTGAGGTTAGCCTTCAGCGTTACATGCGCTTCCCCGGCGAAGAATACAGGCGGGCGGACAACGCCGTTATTTTCTACAACCGATGTGTCGGAGGATTCCCACGAGATGTTTACCCCATTAACCGGATCGAAAACAGGCAGCGTCATGTTGTCGTATACCGTGTCTTCATCCTCACCTTGTGCATATTGCGGTTTCAAGGATATTTTTGTATTTGCAACAGCTTGAACGTCCGGATTGACAACCTTCAAAATCTTTGCCATTGAAGTGGAACTTAAATGAGTCGGGTCTCCTTCGTAAACCGCCGTGATGGAGTGGTCTCCGGCAGCCAAATTGGAAACGGTCATCGAAGTGAAATAATTATTCGTCTCCAGAGCTTTGGTACCAAGTAAGTTCGCTCCGTCATAGAAGGCAACATTACCGGTGACGTTAGGATCTCCCGGTGCAATAGTAGGCACTTCAGCTCTAAGGGTAACCGTCTCGCCTTCGTTTGCAGCGCTTGGGGTTATCGTTAGTTGCGTTACGGTTCTATCCTTACCCGTAGTGAGAGTTTTTGTCAATGAAGTTGACGAGTAATTCGCGTCCCCGCTGTAAGAGAAAACAAACGTGTGCTCACCGACGGTTAAACCTGACGTTGCAAAATCTGCAATGCCTCCAGACACGGTCTTCGTCTGAGGTGCACCATTATCAACGGTAAGCGTAGCCGTACCCGTTGGAGAATCGCCCATCAGTGGATTATTAGAGATTAAAATCAATGTTGTGTACACCGTTTGGGCGTAATACGAAGTGTCTGGCAAGTTTGTTGAAGCGGTAACCGTTTCGGTTGTTTGTGTAACATCATGACCGGCGTAAGACGATTGCGCAAAGAAGTCCGAAGCGTTTGCCCCGCCGATATCGATTCTCGATGCTTGACCTGTTACTTCGGAAGTCAGCGTGAACTCGCTGCGGCCCTTCGCCTCGGCTGTTACGTTAACATTGGATCCGGCTAAGACAGAGTTCACATCCGACACGAATGTAGCCATGTCTGTTTCGTTCGCAGTGAGGGCTATCGTTGCCGTATCCACACCGTCACCGACGGTAAATATCTTGTTCTTGATCGCCGCATCTTGTCCGGCAGATTCGGCAATAGGGAACAGCTCATTACCGTTAGTACCGCCAACAATTAACCTTGCACTGGACCCCACAGCGACTGTAGATAGACTAAAATTGCCATCGTCGCCGACTTCTGCTGCAATCGGCTTAGACAGCCTTGTTAACTGCTCGTTCAAATGATCGGCCACTTCATTCATGCTTCCATAGTCCCGATTTAAGTAGATCGATGCACTCGACACCCCGTCAAGGCTAACAGTGAACTCCTTTGGGTCATTGGAAAAAGACAAAGTAGGATTGATGTACCCCAAATAGAAACTGTACAAACTTGCGGCTTTAGCAGGTTGGTTGGTAAAATTTAAATCTTTGATGACTTGACTAATAGCAAATGCAGGTGCTGCGGGGGCTGCAGATGCAGAGCCTGCAAATGCGGAAACTGCCATCGATGTTGCTAAAACCCCTGTAACGATCCGTTTCTGGTTCCTGTTGATCTTACTTTTCTGAGATGCCCGGCTACTTAACATGAAGCGACCTACCTTTCCGTGATGTACATTATGTATAGCCCTCGCATCGTCCGAAAGTTGATGCATAACTCATACTGGATAAACATAGAAGCCCAGTACAATAACGTATCGGAAGATTAGTGTTAATAGTGTAGTGTTATTATTTGACAAAACAAAAGTTGAAAACAGCGACGGCCAAGGACGAGAAAAGTCCTAGACTGTCGCTGTTGCATTGAACTAGAGTTTCGTACTGCAACTCCATTTATTATTCGAATAGATCCGTAACCGCTCCCTTGGCTGAGGAAGAAACCAATCGTGCGTACTTCGACAAAACTCCAGATTTATATTTTAAAGGAGGAGCATTCCATATTTTTTCTCTTCTCAAGAGCTCTTCCGGTGAAACGGCAAAAGAAAGTTCTTGACTGTCACTGTCGATGGTCACGATATCACCTTCTTGTAACAGGGCAATCGGCCCTCCGACCTGTGCCTCCGGCGCAATATGTCCGACAACAAATCCATGTGAGCCGCCCGAAAAGCGACCGTCTGTAAGCAGCGCTACCTTGCCGCCCAATCCCTTGCCGACTATCATAGCCGTGACGGATAGCATTTCCGGCATCCCTGGGCCGCCCTTCGGTCCGCAGTACCGAATGACAAGCACATCGCCTTCCCGAATCTCGTCACGCAAAATCGCATCCGTTGCGGCCTCTTCACTGTCATAAACTCGTGCAGGCCCGGTAAACCGAGACTTCTTCATGCCCGACATTTTGGCAATCGCTCCTTCAGGCGCCAGATTGCCCCGAAGAACGACCAGCGGACCCGTCGGCTTGAGCGGTTGATCGAGCGGACGAATGATCGTCTGCTCCGGATGCAGCGGTTCCGCCGCGGCCAAATTCTCGGCCAGTGTTAGGCCGGTCACTGTTAAACAATCGCCGTGAAGATATCCTTGTTCAAGCAGCATTTTCATCACGCCCGGCACGCCTCCTACGTCGTTCAGGTCTTGCATGGCGTGCGTTCCGCTCGGCTTCAGGTCGGCAAGATGCGGTACGTTCATTCGGACACGCTCGAAATCGTCGTAAGAAAGATCGACACCGACCGAATGCGCAATGGCCATCAAATGGAGAAAAGCATTCGTGGAGCCGCCAAGCGCCATCACGACCGTAATGGCGTTCTCGAACGCCTGTTTCGTCATGATATCGCGCGGATAGATCCCCTTCTCCAACAATGCAAGCACCCGTTCGCCGGCTTGCGCGCATTCTTCTTCTTTCTGTTTCGATATGGCAGGTGTTGAAGAGGAGCCGGGAAGGCTCATTCCCATCGCTTCCGCGGCCGCTGCCATTGTGTTTGCAGTGTACATGCCTCCGCACGCGCCCGGTCCTGGACAGGCACTGCATTCCACCTTGTGAAGCTGATCTTCCGTGATACGCCCATCGTGAAATTGACCGACCGCTTCAAACGCGCTGACGATATCCACCTGTTTCCCGTCCAGATAACCCGGTTGGATCGTTCCGCCGTAAACATATACAGCAGGAAGGTTCATACGGCCAATGGCCATTAGACATGCCGGCGTATTTTTGTCGCATCCGCCGATTGCCACCAGCCCATCAAACCGCTCCGCGTTGGTAACGATCTCGATAGAATCCGCAATGACCTCCCGGCTTGGCAGCGAGAACGACATTCCAGCATGGCCCATCGATATGCCATCCGATACTGTGATCGTGTTGAAAATAAGCGGCGCTCCGCCGGCGGCGCGTACGCCTTGCTTGGCTTCCAAGGCAAGCCGGTCAATGTGCATGTTGCAGGGGGTTACTTCGCTCCACGTGCTCGCAACGCCAATCATCGGTTTTTTAAAATCCTCATCCTTGAATCCCACTGCACGCAGCATTGCCCGGTTGGGAGCCCGGTTTATACCTTCACTGATCACATGACTGCGGATTCGCAAGTCTTTTTTGTCTGCCATCGCGTTTCATCCTCCCCGGATAGGTTAGAGCATTGCATAAAGTTCGTTCATCGGCCGGATTAAGTTTCGTTTCATCATAGCACCAGCCGCCTCACCGTCCCGCTTTTCCAACGCGGCAATGATGGCGGAATGTTCTTCCACGGATGTGCGGGTCCCGGCGACCGGCTGCCGTAGGAATACATATTTAAACCGTCTGATATGGACCTGCAGGGAAGAACTGAATGAAGCGATATAGGGGTTGTCAGAAACTTCGATAATCAGGCCGTGGAACTGTTCGTCGAGTTCCATGGCACGATAAGGCTGTCCGCCCTCAATCGCTTCGCCAAACTGGGCATTAAGCGACGATAAGAGTTCCAGCTGGCTCGTCGTTATAAATGACGCGGCCGTCTCGGCAGCCAGGGAATGCAAGGCAGCTAAAGTGGAATAGAGATGCAGAATGTCATCTTTTTCGATGAGGGTGACTCGGGTTTCTTTGCCGGGATGCATCGTAACAAGACCCTGAATCTCCAATAGCTGTAATGCTTCCCGAATCGGCGTTCGGCTGACCGCCAGCGTTTCCGCCAGCTCGGCATCAATGAGCTTCTCGCCCGGTTCAAGCGTACCCTCAATGATCCAGCGTTGAATTTGTGTAAGCGCACGTTCCTTTGCGGTCAAACGGGCAGGTGAATTGAAATTTTTAGGGATTGGCATCCATCGTCATTCCTTATCATTTTCTATGTATGCAATATATCGCATTCCGCATGCAGTATGCAAGGTTTTTTTGTCATTGTCCTTATCTTAATGAAGCATTGTCTAGCGCTATCGAAAAAGTGTGCCTCTTACTGTGCAATCTTAAAGCAATTTATTCTGTCGTCCAAGCATAAACAAAAAATAACTCCAGATGTGATTAGTAGGGGAAATGGTCCAAGTGAAAAGAGTACGAGAGCGGGGCATGTCAAATATGAGGAGCAGACTTACCGGAAGAATTGTTAATCTGTCCAGCGGATCAGGTTCCTTATCCTTGAATTCAGACCCATCGTCAAATTGATGCTTTTCATGGTAATGCTGTTGGCATTGAAGGTCTTGGTAACTGCTTCAGAAAAATGGTAAAATAGTTATTATTTCAAACAATTCGGGATGAACGGTTGAAAACGGGGGATCGTTGTGGCAACAATTGATGATTTTTTGAAGTTGGACATTCGGATCGGTACTGTAATAACAGCAGAACCGTTTCCGGAAGCTCGAAAACCTGCATTAAAGCTAGAGATTGATTTTGGCGAGATGGGCATCAAACGCTCTTCCGCTCAAATTACGAGAAGGTATGAGCCTCAGCAGCTTATCGGCCGTCAGGTGGCTGCAGTCATAAACTTTCCCGTTCGGCGAATCGCTGGTTTTGAATCAGAAGTATTGGTAATCGGAGGTGTGCCGGAAGAAGGCGATGTCGTGCTTTTAAAACCGGATGAACCCTTGAAAAATGGAACGCCGATTGCCTGATCGGCTCTGTATCGCATGCCTCTGCATTTACTTTGCCCGGGCTTTTATATTGCGATTATATGACGATTCTTCTTAACCTAATTTGGTTCTCTCATAGTCTTTACTCCGACTGGCCGTTAGCTTAACGCAACCACCCCAGTTTACAACTTAATTTTCTCGATATACCGAAATAAAAATGGCCTCGGATAAAAATCATCCCGAGGCCTGCATTGATTCCACACATTTTTAACTGGTGTTAGGTGTAAAAGATCTCTTGAACCAATCTTGTTGATTTTATTGGGTTTGCCGCGGCACATGATAAACACAAAAAATAAAATGTCATGAACCACCAGAAATTACCATGAAAAGAATATTGTGAACCACTCTGCTAACTGCTATTACTAACTCAACTTTCGCAGCTTAGTTTCCCAAACAAACCCTTGATGTAGTTAGGTAAACCAGCCATCCATTCCTGCACTTGACTCAAGATGGTAGACTGTTTTCGTTTTGGCTTCGACTAATTCTACAAAGAATGAAATGAGTTGTTGCAAGGCCAGTTTCAAATCTATGTCACGGACCTCGTCCGAAAATAGGAAGAACAAACCGCCAAGCGAGCGCTGGTCATTCTCCTGACGACGCTCCCACTCCATGACTAAATAGCGGGTAAACACAATAGTGGTATGGCTTATGAGCATGTCGAAGGAACGCCCCTGAAATTCAGATCCAAGCTTTAGGAACGACTTGGTGAATTTGAAAAAGGTTTCGATGCTCCAGCGCATTCCGTAAATTCGGACGATTTCCTGATCGTCTAAATCGAGATCAGTGCTAAGGATAACCAGCCACTCCCGACGTTTGTTTCGGTTTTGTACGAATACCAGCTTAATTGGCAATCCGCAAGCCGTATGAACCAATACCGAGCCCAGGATATCTGCTTTTTTGGATTTGGGTAAGGAGGCATACAATTCCTTCAGAGACAATCGTTTGTCGCCAAGGAAGTAGCGCTGCTTCATGTCCTTGATCATTCCAATCACATGCAGTCCCCGGGTCATCAGATCTTTTAATAACGGAACTTGCGTAAACCAACTATCCATCAGCACGAAATCAGCCGAAAATCCGGCTTTTAACGCATCGTCCAACAAAGAGACCACCGCATCGGGTTTGCGAGTCAGCGCTTCGGTCCGGCGCTTGTAACCCTGTGAACGCTTAAAGAGATGATCTTGCATTTCGCAAAAGCGGTTTGCCAGTTTGGCGGAGCTTAGCATGACAAAATCGATCGGCGCAAAACTGAATCCATCCGACCAGCCAAGCGTCAACATCGTATATCCGCGAACGAAGCGACCGGTCGTATGATCATGGACCCGGGCGAGTAGTTCAGCCTTCTTACTGCGATTACGGTTAATAACGGAATCATCGATGATAAACGCTTTAATGCGTGAGGATGAAGTGAGCGATTCAAAATGGCTGACCATCTTCAAACTGAGTGCATGCAGAAATCGCCGCCAAGCAAATCGAGAGTGATTCAGAAAACGATAGACTACGTCTTTTCCCGGCAAGGAGGATCTTCGTTCTCCTTCCAAAAGACGAAACCAGTTTCGACCCTGGAAAACTAGAGAGAAGATCAGTTGAAAGACCGCTAAACTAGACATTCCAAAGGATTTTTTGATGCCAGCTTTACGAAGAATCTGTCCAATACTAAGTCGAAAATAAGTCAGAAATGCGTTCTTTATCCTTCTCAGACAGCGGATTGTGGTGTAACATAGGAAGTACAACACCTTTCTTTGTTTGGGATGGTTGCTAGTCACTTCCATTTTACCAAACAAGTGAGGTGTTTTTCTGTCAAGAACGATCATTTTGCGGAGGCATTGCCTGTTACATCAAGGGTTTGTTCGAAATTTCAAGCTGCGAATGTTGAGTTACTAATTTATTCGATGAGCCCGCTATCCCAATCAGATTTATCTTCAACTATAACATTGTTTAATCCTGTCATTAACATTTCTTCACCACTTTGGTTCTGTAGGAAGAAAATATATTCATTTTTTCCTTGAAGCCTTCACAAAAGGCCTCAAACCCACCAGTATTTTTATCAGTAATTCCAGAAATCATATACTCCACTCAAAGAAAAATCATTTGTCATTTCAAGTCCCAAGCTTTTTATAGAAACAGGACTATTGCTTAAATAATTAAAAAACATATATAGGGCTACTGTATCTTGATACTCAAGACCTGAGGAATTGTGCCCCTCCGGTATACAGAGGACCAAAATATGAATGATCCACTACAACAACCCCTTATCTGATTTCTTAAAATACTATTTGTGTTTGCTTTTGCACGACAGGGTTTACTGTTGGTCATGAAATATAAGAAAGGACCTTTCAAATTATACCTTTGAGATACGATACATTTCTTATAAACGTTTTCTTACAGATCCCGGTAATTTGTTTTTTGTTATCGGGTAAGCATGAAAACCGATGTTTGCGATGCTGAATGGATTGCAAGACTGTTACGAGTCGGATTAATCGAACCGAGCTTTATTCCCTCTGAGGATCATGCTAGGTTTGCGAGCGAAGATCATGAAGGTTTATTACTATACATCTACCCATCAATGCATTTTGGGATACCTTTGAAATCTCCGGCACACAAATAAACAAATTCTTTTTCGCCCTACTACAAGCTACATAGTTAACCCTGTGATCTTCATTCCCATTTATATCAGGATCAAGTAAGAACCCTAAATCCCTTTCTTCATTGTACTTATAACCGTCCTTACCTTTGACAATTACCATTACATTATTGAACTCGCTGCCTTTAGCTTTATGGATAGTACGATGTAAGCTACTATCCTCTGTTATCTTCACACTTAACGCTATGCCCGAATATATCGTAGATTTATAATAGTCTTCTATTAATGAAGGTGCTTTTTCTCCCTTACTCTCCATAATCTTTGGAATGTCAAAATATCCTGTCTCTTTTACCCTACAATAAAGTTTCCACAATGGTTCATCGCTATATGTACTGTAATCATTCAACATCATCCTAATAAAATCTATTGCGGACTTTTGTCCATTATAATCATCTTTATTTCTTAAATGTCTACTTAACTCTCTTATTGCATCCTTGAAATGATTGAGCCTTGCATACTCTATGGCCTTGATAATTGAGATTATAACCTTTCTGCGATCAGCGTTGGAATCTACAAATGCCTCATCGATCAACATCCACTTTTGCCCGTCTTTATAATCCTTCTTATTTCTAACGGAATTCGCCATGAGATTGGAATATGAAAGAGTAACAACTTCTTCCTCGCCTACAACATCCTGCACATGTTTTAACGCCTGCAAAGGTTCGCCTACGATAATACATGGGGTGCTCCCTACTTTATTGTCTGGGCTTCTTTGGATAATATCTTTCCTAATTACGTTCAACAGCTTAATTATGTTTTCAGTACTTCTGTGGTTATCTTCCATTTTATAGGAAGCCATACCTGGCAAGAAAAAATTATCAAATTGCTTAACATCCGCACCTTGGAACTCATATATAGATTGAGCTTTATCTCCAATGACACCTACAATTGTTTCTTTCTCAGCTATTAGTTTTATTATTTCAGTTTGGACTGGGTTCGTATCCTGGAACTCATCAATGAAGAAATAAGGGAATTTAGAACGTATTATACGAAGGATTTCTTTAGATGAATTTAAAATCTCCCAAGCAAAGGCCAACACATCTTCGTAATGTATTATCCCTTTTTCCCAAAACATCTTCTTATATTTAAGTAGGCTCTTATGAAAGTCACTCTTCCTACCTCGTATATGTAACTTGCACGAAGTACCCTCAATAAACCAAAATACTTTCTTCATGTCTTGCTCTTTTATGTTTTTCATACCCAAATCTGTTTTTCTAAAATAACCATTAGAGATAATATGTTCGTAGGGTGCATCTATTTTTAAATGATTGATCCCATGTTTATCACTAATTAAATACAGATATGGCTTAACGATATGCATAAAGAGAAAACTATGTATAGTACTAACTTCTACATGGTCAAGTTCATCACCAAGTCTTTGTACAATGGTCTCGACGCCCACATTTGTGTAAGTGATACAAGCTATTTTTCTATTTCGCCCCAACCGATTTGAATTATGGAGAACGTTCTTAATATGACTAATTAGAAACTTTGTTTTCCCTGCTCCTGGACCAGCAGTAATTTTAAAGTGTTTTTCGATGTCAATCAAAGAATCCGAGTTAATTAACTGCAAACCCATGCTATCGCATCCTTAATATAAGCTGGAACTTTAAAATTCTCGATATTCTTCTTTCGGTAGTTTTCTTCTAACGCTATTGCTAACTCGTAAGCATTCTCACCCTTTTGTAATGAATTTAAGTATCTCGATGCAATCAAATGTTCCCTATTATCAGAACCAACATACTGAGCGATGCTTTCAGCAATTCTAGAATTCTCCTTACCCTTCTTCCCTAATAATTTGAGCATCTGATCAAGTGTTTTACCTTGCTTATAAGAATCGATTAATTGTGAGAGTTCCTTCGAATTAGAAATAGACTCGGTAACTATCAACTTACAACCAGGATTTGTATACGCAAGAGCATATTCGAATGTCTTCCCTTGGCCGATTTTTTGTGAAAAACAAGCAATATTTCCTTTGAGTTCTTTCTTTTGAGGATCAATTGAATACTTTCCAACTAAATCGTTTGAACATGATTTATAAGTGTATTTTTCCTTATCTTGGTCTAGTTCATATGGATAACATTTTTCGAAACTTGCGTCTTCTACGTTCTCTTTCCTAACAGGATCAAGATCTGTAATGCAGGCAACTTTCTTGTGAATGGTATGTTTATTATCTGAGTCGAAAAGTTTAAGAAAGTGCCCGAAATAGCGTCCAGCTATATTAATAACCGATATGTGGCTGCTCTCTAAATCGTAACCTTCGTATTGAGCGAATAAAGACATATTTAGTTGCTCAGTAATTCCCTCAACAAGGATTACCCCCTTAGCAAACAACATGTCACACTTTGTGGAATCCAAAAAACGCTGTACGTATGCTTTTGACTTTAAATCGTCACCAAAAGCTTTGCCTAAATATCCAACATTTAATGTATTATCGTTCTTCCGATGAAAACAGATAATTTCATCTAAACTAACTGCCGCGGTTATATTCGGCGAATGAGTTGTAACAAAAACTTGTCTAGCCTTATCCTTTATATTATTCCTTATAAACTTTAAAAACTTATACTGCATAGCAGGATGTAGATGTGCTTCAGGCTCCTCAATAACTAATATGGGAAAAACCTTCGCATTACTGCCAAGATAATCACCCGAAGCATCTTTCTGCATTTTAGCCAATAGTAGAGACATAAATATTAGATTGTTGTATCCCAACCCATTATGAGTTGCAGGAATAGATATGCCTGTTTGATATTTAACAATTAATCTTAGGGCTGAATACAGTTCTGTATCCATTATGTGACCATCGAAATCTGGCTCTGCATTACCAAACGAAGCTCCAGTATTATTTGCGTAACTAAGCATTTCTTTTTTTCCATGCTCCATTCTTCGTTGCAAGGTCTTAATCAACGAAGATGCATGAGTAGAGAATTCTTTTTTTAATTGCTCTATCTCTCCCTGTTGTTTTGTTTTATCCTTGGTTTTATCACTCTTTATTTCATAATCCATAAAAAAATCAATGACTTCTCGTAAAAGTGTGTTCTTGCCAGTAAACAGATCGCGCTCAACATCCCTGATGGCATCTAAAAATTGAAAATCAAATTTCTTCAAGCTTTCTGTATCTGCAACTTGTTTAAAATCTGGGTTTCCCCCGTAAATGTTGCTCTTATACTTTCTTAGAAAATTATGTTTTATTGCTAACCAATACTGTTCAATATCATCGGAAGCAATGTTTGCTAATGTTCTTTTATATTCCGCCTCTTCCTTTTCAGGCAAATAAAACACATACGTTAATTGCGCTTGATAAGGACTTTTCAATTGAGTTAACCATGTCGATACTGTTATCAAATCCTCAGAATATTCAACTTCATTAGCAGATTCTGCAAAAGTCACCGTTATTGACACTTTAGGTGATTTTTCTTTTAATTCTTGAATGCTTACTTCCTTGTTAAAGTCATCTATTGATAATCTTTTGGAAGATCCATAGTTTAATACTAAATCAAGTGCTTTTAGTAGATTCGATTTACCAGAGTTATTGTGGCCAATAATTACATTGACGCCCTCATTAAATTCTACAATGTTGTTTGATCCTTTAAAATTTCGAAAGTTTTCTACACTGATTTGTGATATATACACTTTCTATGACTCCTCTTCTCTTGCTTAGCATTATTTAAGTTATCTATCTGTTTATGTACATGAATCGTATTGGCCCCCAGAAAATACAATGAAGAGAATCCATGACACTGGTATGATCGCCATCTTAAAACAAAAGCTGATCTTATGTAACTCCATAAGTCAAATCAATTCTTATTATTTTCGAATGACCCCTTCGATTTGTCTTGCTTTGGTCGGTTAACTTGTTCTAATAACCAAATAACGTGCCACATTCCGGGGAGAAAGAGAGCCGCAGCCCATTCATTGTAGATAAAATCTGTAAAGAAGATAATTCCTGCGGATAGGATGAAGAGAAGAAGATGCACAGCCATCTTACTTAGTTCTAATCGCCAAATAGATGGGCAATAGCGATTTGCTATTGATTTCCCTAAAAAATACAAACAAGCCATTAGCAAATAAAGAACTACAAACAAAGCATGTGCTCTTGTAATGTCAGAACCATATAGACTTACATAACTTTCATAAAAGCTCGAGAGCACACGGGATAAAAGACCTGACATCACTAAAATAACCCAACCAACTGCTAAAAATAAAGCTATTGTAAGTCTAACCCCAAAATGTCGCTTATTCCGAGCTTGCTCAAACTCTATACGTAAGTTTTTGAAGCCTGTATAAACAGAGTCACCGACCTGAGTCAACGTCCGTCGAACTGAATTTGGTATATTGCGCAATCTATCTATCCTTTTTCTACATCGCGAGATAATTGCTGCACGTTTTTTTTGCAGCCAACTTTTGCGACGAGATCGGTACGCGTTTAATAACGGTACGTATGAGTGAAGGAGATAGTGGCCATGAATCATTCCACGGATCGAGCCTCCTCCAAAATAGATCGCCTTACGTAACAAGGGCATCATTTCAGAGGCGGGGACGTTGGTATTGCTGCATGCACTATCAAATACTTTTTGTCCTTTGCTCTTACTGGCCGCTTCTCTATATTTGAATATAAGGATTGGAAATGTTGTACCTAATGAAAAGGGCAAGATCACATATTTCAATGTTTGCTCATAAAACAATCTGAACCCAGCTTCGTCCTTAAACTCAAGATAAGAAAGCATCTCTTTGTTAGTCTGCAAGTAATCGAACAATATTTGTGAAATAGGCTGCGCCATAAGAAGACCGAGAACCGATACTGCTCCAAAAAGGAAGGCCACTGTCTCTAGGGCCAGCCTACTTTTTTCTAGTTTATAGACAGGTTGAATGATAACATACAACAGTTGGAATGCGAACGAATACATAAAATTATAAAAGGCAAACCTTTTGTCTGTTCCAGATTGAACAAACATGTAAACATAGCTATCAAAAAAGCTGTTCAGTGGTATCGAATATGGAATGCCTGTAATATGAGATAAGTATTGGTTTATTTCATTTAATACACTTAGGAAAAGTGATAAGGAAATAAATGGGCTGGTTAAAGAAACCAATGGTATAAGCCAGCGTCGGCTCGTAATGGATAAAAAGCAAAAAGCATAAAAGATTAACCCAAGCCATCCTGTAAAGACAAAGTCATTAAACAACCACCTATCAATTGAAAAGGCGAAAGGTCCCCACACCCAACTTACAATAACACTAAAAGATACAAAATAAGAAAATAGCAGCGAAATCCCTTTTCTGAACAATCTCAATCTAGCCTTTAAATCCTCAGCTGTACTATCAATTCCAATATAGTTAAACTTTCTAATTCTATGCCACAGACGACAAGTTAGCTTGGTCTTTGCTACAGTTATTCCCAAGTACGGAATTAACCATAATGCTGCTAATAACACTTTTAAGCACCATGGCAATAAAGAGGAGAAGTAAATCAAAAGAAGGAGAACATCAATAATCAAAAAGCGACTTACTAACCCCAATTTTCGGCTACGGCGCAAAACTTTGAAAATGATTTTTTTGTTGCAATTCTTATAGATTCTTATAAAAGTGTTTAACCTGGTCAATTCATAGACCTCCGTTAGGAACCAAGTAAGCTGTAGCGGTTTGAGGCCGCCCTTTTATACTGTGCGAAGCGGCATCATCCATGCCGTATAATAATTAGGGCTCCTAGGTTTCCCAACGCTCCTTACAAATATTCTCTGCTTCCTCAAGAGACAATTGTTCAAGAAGCTGCTCAAACTCAAGAATGATCGCGGCTGCATCCATCGCTTCCAAATAGCCAACTTTATTCAACGAAGCTATTAACGTACCTACTGCTCTTTTGGCAGTAATCTGGTTACTTAGATGATAGGCAAGATTATCTATGAATAATTCACTATTGGAAATTGCCGCCTTTTGATTGATTGAATCTTTTGTACTTAAGAAAAAACGGATTGATTCAAGATAATTAGCAAAGGTATCTTCACTGGGAAGTTTTTTAATATGATGATCCAAAATACTTATCAGAAATGCCACTTTCTCTGTATCGTTTAGTAAAGTCAAGTTCTTTCACCCCCATGTTTATTCGTAAATACTGCCGCGGCAATGCATGTACGAAGTTTGGACAAAGCCTATTGCAATTCATGAAAGTGCTTGGTAATACATGGTTTTCGCATGCACATGAGTCCTTAATTTCCAACAAGCTCCCCAACTTTTTCAACAAGCTTTTGCCAATCAGTAAGTAATGCAGTTGTTGCAACAACCCCCTTTGAAGCTGATGCCATATAGCTTTTTATGTTTTCCATCGCCTTCCTTAATCTAGGCAATTTGGGATTAGGTGATTCCACCTGCTCTTGAATAGTCTCCAAATCGTCAGTCAAACTTTCTTTTTCATCTACTGACAGTTCACTTACCTGAATAGCAGGCAACAATTTTTCAATCAGTGCCTTAATCTCGTTTACATCGTTATTGGTTATATTGCCAGTGTAAGTGACATCTCTTCCAGCTGCGTTGACGTTCCCGTAGTTATTGCCAATGTTTTGATATATATTGCCCATAACCTTATCTCCTTCCAGCAGCATCATTTTCTTAGCCAATGCATCAACAACAAAATCAACCAAGGACTTGAACGCGCTGTCCAAAAAATCCCTGACTATGTCATCCCAACTTCCTTTGCCGTGAATAAAGCTGTGCGCAACCCCTTTAACATCCTTATTTTCTGAGCACAAATACGACATATAATCATATTGGGCTTTCAAATGACTAGCCTCATCAACAGGAGGTTCTATATAGTTCCATCCGGAACCTTCTATCAGAAAACACTGCTTATAGTCGAACTCCACTCCTCTTATTCGATCCTGAATAATGCTGCTTATAACCGGAGTTGAGTCGATATAGTTTTTGAAGCGTTTTAATTGAACCGTTGCAGTATCCGCATCACACATCAGCATGTTGCTTGAAACTCTTCTAAACTCTAAGCTCAAGAGTCTGTACTCTTTGTACTCCGTTGTATTCACTATATATCCACCCCACAATAAGGACAGTAGACTTTCGAAACACCGGCACAATAAAGAACTTTCACATGCTGCTCGCAACAGCTGCAGGCAAAAATCTCTTCCGTTGTGTCACGATCCTTCAGTTCTCTAACGTTAACCGTCTTAAGAGGCTTGAAATCCATTTTTATGACCCCTTTGCTCGTGCTATTAATGTTACGAGCCATTTTACCAAAAGTCTTATTTAGTTGTTCAATAGCATAATTCATGGCCAATGCTTCTATCTTCTCGACAGTCTCTTTGGTGTAAAAGTTATTTTTGTTGCTCGTTAGCCCGCAATATGGACAAAACAGATCCATAACTGGCTTCTCGTCGTGTTGTAATTCATCCGCTCTCACCTTAAATTCCGAACTGCAGAACGGACATTCAAAAGTCACAAATCCTTCACTATCGCCCTGGATTGTAAATGATAGGGTTACCTGGGTCACCCAAATCCCCTCCCGAGTTCATTTCGTATGCTTTACCCTCAGCCCCACTAATACTTTATACCTAGTTTATCATCCCATATTTCTATTGTTAAGTCTTGTAAAAAGAACCAAGCAGATAGATTGCTTGGTTCTTCTACAGTCAAAATGTCATTGTCTCCAATTGGTTAATGATCCTTTCGTCCACCTCTGCTGTACTTCTCCTGTACATCGGGCTGAACGTTTTTATACTATCAAGGGAAACGACTCTCTTGTTGTATTTTTTCATCTGTTCAATAATTAGGGCTTGCTGAACAAGATTCGTTCCATTTACACCCAACGTAAGTCTCTAAACCCA
>NZ_JBHLWN010000021.1:0-132563 GCF_042432825.1 Paenibacillus chartarius
CCATACAGGTTTCTAAGAGAAAAACATCGTAACGCGTGTCTATTTTCTTGACGGAGGTCCACTTTTCCACCAAAATCAAAATAAGAGCAATTAATTGCCGAATTAGATGGAGGATTTCCGCTTGACCATCGACAGATCTGCCGTAATACCGCGACAACACTGCCCCCGGCCCGAATGCCGATGATGGACGGAAATCGGAAAAAGGGCCATCTGAACTCCGCCGAGCTCAAAACCGTTACCGTCCAAACGCTAGACACAGCAAAAGTCCGGCTGTCGGAGCTATACATCAGCTCGTCAGCCGGACTTCCAGCCCCGTGCACAGGGATTCAAGACTACCGGAGCCTCTTTCCCTCAAATCCCCATCGCTTGCAAGGTCGTCAGCTTATCCGGATTCAGGATCAAGTACATTCGCGAACAGCGTCCGTCGGGCGAAAGCGCGAAGGTCACCACCGTCGGACCGTCCGGCGCCGTCAGCACAACTCCGGCCGAGCCGTTGACCAGCGCGAAGCGGACACTGCCGCCGGCGCCCGATTTGGCCGCTACGCCGGCCAGGAACGCGGCGACGCGCACGCTGCCGACAATCGGCTGCAGCGCCGCAAAGCGCTTGCCTCCCCCGTCGCTGACGAGCACCGCATCGTCGCTGAGGAGCGCGACGAGCGAAGCGACGTCGCCGGTGTAGGCCGCCTGCAGGAACCGCTCGACGAGCACGCGTCCTTCGCCGAGATCGGGGACGGCTTCAGCCTCCGGCGCCCCCTGCACCTTGCGCCGGACGCGGCTGTACGTCTGGCGGCAGCCCAGCTCCGTCTTGCCGACGATATCGGCGATATCCCGGTACGTGTAGTCGAACGCTTCGCGCAGGATAAAGACGGCCCGTTCGAGAGGAGTCAGCCGCTGCAGCAGCACCAGGAAGGCGTAAGACACCGTCTCCTCCAGCAGCGTAGCCTGCAGCGGATCCGAGGCTGTGCGGTCCGGCCCCGCATCCTGCACAAGCGGCTCCGGCAGCCACGGGCCGACGTACAGCTCGCGTTTGCGGCGGGAGGATTTCAATATGTCCATACAGCGGTTCGTCACGGCCCTGCACAAATACGCTTTCCAGTTCGCCACTTTGCCGTCTCCCGACACCACCGCTGCGAACGTCTCCTGCACCGCATCCTCCGCATCGGCAACCGATCCGAGCATGCGGTAGGCGATGGAGAACAGCAGCGGCTTAAACTCGCGATATAACGTTTCGACTTCCATCAGTTGTCAGCATCCTCTCCGCATCGTGACGGCTTTCCTCGAGAATAGCCCGCGCTGCCCGCCGGGCGCTTAACAAGGATGCGTTCACCAGCATCCCCTCCGGGCCGACCCAGTCTCCCGCTGCATACAGGCCCGGCTTGCCTTCCACGGCAACCGGCGGCCGCCCCGCCAATCCGCCGTCCGCCGCCGTTGCGACGCTGTGGGCTACCAGCATGTGCGGCAGGAAGCGTCTGGCTATGACGCGGCCTTTCCAGCCCGGCTGAAGCGTATCCAGCATCCGCTCCAGCTCCGCTTCCAAAACGGCTCCGCCGGCATGGCCGTCCTCGCCCGCAGGCAAATAGTTCATCAGATGAATAACCGCATGCTCCGGATTCGGAGAGAAGCGGGCGACGTTCGAATGGTTGGAAAAATAAAGCGGACGCTCCAGACCGAGAGCGAAATTCGTCTTCGGCGCCGGCAGCCCATCCAGCACGATATCCAAGCAAGCGGCGTGAATAGGAACCGCCCCCTTCAGCTTCAGCTCATACGACGCAGGCAGCCTTGTGTCCAGCGCCGACAGCAGCTGCGACGGCCCTAAGGTGGACACGATTCTTCGCGCTTGAATCCGTTCGCCGTCCTTGAGCCGCACCGCCATATCGGGGAACCGGCCCTCGATCGCCTGCACCGCAGCCCCGGTCCTCACGACAGCCCCCGCCTTGCCAGCCTCCGCGGCAAGAGCATCGATGATCGTCTGCCAGCCGCCATGAACATACAGCACATTCGCCCGCTTCAGCTGGTCGACCGCCGCACCCGCGCTCATCAGTGCAGGTGCGTTGCTGTACGACGATACGCGAACGAACGCTTCCGCCAGCTGGCGAGCGCGCACGTGCCGAAAGCGGCCGCGCATCCATTCTTCTAACGTCAATTTTTGCAGCGGCTTCGTATCGATCCGGCGCAGCGACATATAGAAGCGCAGAAACTCCGTCTTCTCCCCCCAGCTCAGCCGCCGGCCAAGCAGCAGGCCGTTTAACGCAGCCGCCTCAAAGCGCTGCGCCGCAGCGCCTCTGCTTCCGCCGCCGAAGACGAACGACGCGTTCTGCTTCGGCGGCGCCCCCTGCGGCTCGACACCAAGCTCACGCAGGACAGCCGCCCCCTCCTCGTAGAGTGCATGAGCTCCGAGGTTGACGGAGGCGCCTCCCAGCCCGGTCGATATCGCCCGGCCGCCCGCTCCTGCACCCCGCTCCAGCACCAGCACCCGCCGGCCGGCGCGCGCCAGTATCACCGCAGCTGTCAGCCCGGCCGCCCCTGCACCGATTACGACAACGTCCCACACTTCGCTCGCAGTACCATTTTCCATGCGCTGCATTGTTCATCCCGCCTTTTCGTCTTGATAACCCTAAGACGATTGACGGAAGCGGTTTGTGACGGAATCGGCAAAATCTTACCCGCCAACCTGCGGTCTTGTCGTCCCGGCACCGGCCAGACGCAGCATGACATAGCTGAGCGCCGCCGCCGCGCAGCCCAGCAAGCCTACAATGAAAAAGCCCTGCTCCAGCGTAAGCACGTCGCCGAGAATGCCCATCAAATACGGACCGGCAAACATGCCGAAGCCATAGATCGCTTGATAGAAGCCCATGGCCGTCGCCCGCCGTCCGCCGCTCATATGCTTGATGCTGAGCGCCATCAGCACCGGGGTCGTAAAGCCGCGGCCGAATCCGGCCAGCGCCTGCGTCGCAATAAGCAGCCATAACGAACCGGTCACCGGTATGACAGCGGTGAATACACCACTTAATACAAAGCCGAGAATGATCACGTTCCGTTCCCCGATGCGCCTGGCCAGCACGCCGCCGCCGATCCATGCCGCGATCGCCGTAGGCAGCGTCGAGCAGAACGTCAGGATCCCCATGTCCAGCTTCGTCGCACCGAGCTGCTGCGCATACACCGGGGTAAACCCGAATACCGTAGCGAAGGTGAGCAGCTGGAACAAAATCGCCAGGAACGATACGGTCAGAAGAATGCGGTCCGACGCCACCTCCGCCACACCTTGCATTGTGATCGGCTGCGCGTCGCGGTCGAATTTTTCCACAATGAACATCGCCCCGATCGCACCGACGGCTCCTACGCCCGCACCGAGCAGGAACGCCGCCTCCCAGCCGTACCAGTCCGCCACGGCGCCGCCCGCCAAGATGCCGAGCATTTGCCCGAGCGAGTTATACAGCGTAATCGTGCCGATCGCTTGGGTCGTTTCTTCTTTCTTATAATAGCTGGCAAACAGGATCGTAAAATCAACCCAAGTTGCCGCCGCCGCACCGGCCAGCGCCCGGAGGATAAGAATCCACGTCAGCTCCTGCGAAATCATAATGCCGACGCCCGCCAGCACCGAGAAGGCCAATCCGAACACAATAAACAGCTTGCGCTTGTGCAGCCGGTCCGAAAGGACGCCGACCGGAATGCGCAGCAGCATTTGACTGAGTCCGTACATGCCGACGATAAGCCCTGCCGTCTGGTGTGAAGCGCCCAAATGCTCCGTGTACGGGGTCAAGATCGGTACGCAAGTGTACATCGACATCCAGAACAGCAGCGTAACGGCGCAGAACAGCGGGATGCGGTAATTCGGCCGAATCGGGAGCGCCGCCCCCTTTGCAAGTGTTGCCGTCTTCATAGCAAGGACCTCCCCGCCCAATAATCCGTGATGGTTCCCCCAAATTATAGTCCTCTCCCTACCGCTTGCCTAGAGTGAAAATATTGCGAACACCGCCGCGGAATCGGCCAATGTGTAATGATAAAGCGGACAGCCCGGACGTCCCTTCCACAAAATGCCGCATCTGTACGAAAGCTGCATGTTCACGAAGAGAACGATCGAATTTCGGCAGCTTAACCGTATGGCCTCTGTTTCATGCTGACCGTCTCGTTGACGGAAACCGGGCCCCCTTCTATACTTTGAGCATATGACGGACCGAACAGAGGCTGTACGATGAATATTGCCCTGCAATACGCTCAGCTTCAGCATGCATTAGGAGGAGCCGTTTCGCTCCAAGCAGGCTCCCGGGAGCCGCTTCCCGTGACGGTAGAGCAAATCGCCGCCGCTCTTCACTGCACGGAACGTAACGTCAAGCTGCTGATCCGCAAAATGTCCGAGCTCGGCTGGATCGAATGGACGCCCGGACGCGGACGCGGGAACTGCTCGCAGCTTCGCCTGCTCATCTCTGCGCATGCTCCCGGGTTCGGTCGCTGGATCCGGCGCAGCTCTACTATTCCCGCGATTTGCATTTCATCAAGCAGGTGTTCGACACGCTGGTCCGCTTCGATCCGGTATACCAGTCGCTGGAGCCTCATCTCGCCTATGCTTGGGAATGCGACGAATCGGCCTGCAGCTGGACGTTCTACTTGCGCAAGGGCGTTCACTTTCACCACGGCAGGGAGCTTACCGCGGGCGACGCCGCATGGACCCATCAAACCGTGTTACAGCCCGATGGTGGGCGGTATGTCGTTAAACACGCTGGGCTGCGTTGATTTTCAACAAGTATGGTTCAAGAAAAACCAATAGCGGCGTCAGCCGCGATACGCATACGGAGGTCAAGTCAATGCTGTCCTACTGGCGCCGCTTCATACAGACCTGGATCGATTACCCGCTCCGCCCTGGCACTCTGCTTGCCAGCCGGAGGTACCGGATCGAGCGGATGCTCGGCGCTGGCAGCTATGGGCTCAGCTACTTGTGCACGGATGTGCGGCAGGGCGGCCCCGTCGTCGTCAAGCAGGCGAAGCCGAGCAAGGGTCGGCTGGGCAAGCAGCTGCTGAAGCGGGAGGCCGAACTGATGGGGATGCTCGAGCACCCCGCCATTCCTAAGCTTTACGGCACTTTCAGCCAAAGAAAGCATGATTTTCTCGTCATGGAATATGTGGAGGGAGATACGGTGGAGCAGCTCGTGTTCGACCGGGGCGCGGCGTTCTCGGAGCTGGATTCGCTGCGCATCGTCAGGCGGCTGACGGATGTCGTGCTGTACATTCATGAACGGGGAATCGTGCATTTGGATTTGCGGATACCGAACATCATTTGGAGGGGCGAAGAGCTGAAGGTGATCGACTTCGGGCTGGCCCGGCGTATCGGCGACCGATCGGGACTGGCTGGCGGCGGCATGGACGAGGAAATGCTGCGCCGCCGTAGTCCCGAGCCGCGCAGCGACCTGTACGCGCTGGGGCACGTACTGCTGTACATCCTGTACACTTCATATCCGGAGCCGTCTGCAGACGGGCAAACTACCGCAGACGACGCCGGCTGGGAGGAGGAGCTGACGCTCGCCCCCGCGACACGCCGTTTGCTCCGCAAGCTGCTTCAGATCGAGGCGCCCTACGGAGACGGCCTTTCGTTGGCTTCCGACCTTGAACGCGCGATTCAGGAGCTCGAGTGACGGCCGAACTTGTTCTTATAGTAAGAATGACCTTGCTTGTAGCCGTAACCCGAATGATGACTCGAAGAAGAGCGCTTGCCGTAGTAAGGGCGTTGACCGTAGCCGTTTCCGTGTCCGTGGCCATGCTTGGACTCCGTCAAAGAATGCAGCAGCTTCTTCAATATATGCTTGATCATACTCTGATCCCTCCAAGTTGTTAGACTTCTCTGTACAATACGCGACGGCGGCGGTACCGGTTTCGGCCGAAACCCGAGACAGCGCTCGGTGTCCGCCGTTTTCCTGCTGCACATCAAATCTATCACCGAACGTTTAGCCTCTCATAGATTTGGCAAAGATATTACTAGATTCGGCCATCATACACGTCTTCATAAGTGCGGTCAGGAGGTAATCTCTTTGCAAAATCTTATTTATCTATCAAGTTCCCGGCTTGCCGCAATCGTCAAGAACGCTTATCGCCCTTATTGGATCATGCTCGCTTTTGCCGCGTTGGTCTGTTCTTTAATGTTCTGGGGGTATCATGAACATCGAAACGGCGAAGGAGGAATTTATCGTGATCCATATGCGCAAACCAACGACGTATCGAAATCGGCTTAATTTCCTTATGTGGCTGAAAACCGGCAATATCATGTATCTTCGCCATATCGGAGTTAAAGATTTACAGCTATGATGACAGCTGGCCCCGACCTTTCAGCGAAAATAAAGACGCTTCCGCCTTCCGTATGCTTGAGGCTGACGAAACGTCCCCTATCATGCAAAAAAAGACCGTTCTAGCCATGGGTACAGGCTGTAACGGTCTTGTCCCTATTTTCCGGTCCGGCAATCTTCATATCGCTAACCGATGACTCATGACACTTTGTTCGCTGAAAGGAATGATGGAGCGGAAATCCGCTACGTATTTCCAAGCACCGTCAATCTCCAAACCCCGCTCCATACACCTACACGCCATCCCCGATGCGGTCCGCCGCCGGTACGACCTTCTCATAATACAGCCGCAGTACGATATCTTGATCGTAGTTGCCGAAGCCTTTGCCGAACAGCGTAACGCCGCCGATATTGCGCGCATCTTTCTCGCAGGCGATGCGGAACGTCCACTGCTTCTCGCGCACATTGACCTCCTCCAGCGTAACGTCCGAGATCCGTTTGCCGTCGATGAACGAACCGTTGTTGGAAACCTTCAGATGCTTCAGCAGGCCGTACTGGTTCACGCCGTCAGGCCACCAGGCCGGGTTGTATTTCCCCCGCTTATCCCCGTAATCGCCCGGACTTGTCCACGTCCCCAGCTTCACCTGATTGAGGTAGAACGTAATGTCGGACGGCCAGGTATTGTTGGTCAGCGGCGCTTCGGAAGCAATCTCCAAGGAAATGACCAGCTCGAGCGGATTCTCCGTCGAGAGCAGGAAATTCGGGATTTTATACTCGACATATCCTTCGCTGAACCACAGAATCTGCGCCTGGAAACGCTCCACATCGAGAAAATACCGCGGATCGTCCACCTCGCCGATGAACTTCTGGGCCGTAGCCAAGCCGCAGGTCGGCTCTACGGCAAAGTCCGTATAATGGCCGATCGGAATAAAGCTTTGATGATACTCGCGGATCGATTCCATCTTGTTCGGGAATACGATCTCCGCCTGCTCCAGCGCGAGCGTACAAATTTTCTGCATGCCTCCCCTTCCCGGGTGAAGCTCGGTACGGACGATGCCGCCGTTCTCCAGCTTCTTCACATGCATCGTCATGATCGCGCTGCTGAGGCCAACGGCTTCAGCCAGCTCGCGAATGTTCATGGGCTGCTTCGCCAAGAGCCCGATGATCTGCAGCCTTACGCTGCTGGCCATTGCCTCGTAGAACGGCAACGACTTGTCGGACGCGTCCAGTTTCATCCAGGCAGACCTCCGCAAACAACGATCGCTACAATAATATATTGGTTAATCATATACTATTGCCGGCTAGTATTCAATTTGCCTTGGACTCCGCTTGCCCGCGCATCCGACACTTGTCCTTGCTCTCTTTCCTTGCCTGTATCCAGGCACACTCCCCCGCTCTTTGCCCTTACCCTTTGACGGAGCCGATCATGACCCCTTTCTCAAAATATTTCTGGATGAACGGGTACACGAGCAAAATCGGCAAGGTAGAGACGATGATGACGCCGTACTTCACCTGGTCAGCATACTGCTGCGCGTAACCTCCCGCGTTGCCGCCGGCTCCGGCGCCCTGCGAGAACACCTGGTTGGAGATCAGGATGTCTCGCAAGACGATCTGCAGCGGCTGCAAGCTGTTGGATCGAATGTAGATCAGTCCTGTAAAGAAGTCGTTCCAATGGGCGACAAGATAGTACAGCGCAATGACGGATACGACCGCTTTGGACAGCGGCAGCGCCACCATCGAGAAGTATTTGAAGTGCGAGCAGCCGTCCATCGAAGCGGCCTCGTACAGCTCCTTGGGCAGCGCCGACTCGAAGAACGTGCGCGTAATGATCAGATTGAACACATTGACCGAGAACGGCAGGATGAACGCCCACATCGTATTCGTCAAATGCAAGCTCTTCATCAGCAAATAGGTCGGAATCAAACCGCCGTTAAAAAACATCGTGAACACGAACATGAACATCAGCGCACGTCTGGCCCGAAACTCCGGGCGCGACAAGGCGTAGGCGGCCGGCAGCGTGAACAACAGATTGACGACCGTGCCGAGCGCTGTATACATCACCGTATTCCGGTAACCAATCCAAATTCGCGGATCCTTAAAAATCTGTTCGAACCCGAACGTGCTGAAGCCCTTCGGAAACAGCGTCACCTGGCCGGTCGATACGAGCGTCTGATCGCTGACCGAGGCGATAACGACAAAATACAGCGGATACGCCACGATCAAGAACACCAGGCCGCATAATACCGCAATGACGATGTCGAAGGCCCACTCGCCGCGGCTGCGGCTACGACGGCTAATCCGGCTGCTCGCGACCCCGCGCAAGAGCTCCATATGTCCCCTCCCTCCTTCTGCACCTTACCATAAGCTCGTGTCCGAGCTTCTCTTCGCAATAGCGTTCATCGCATACAAGAAAATAAAATTGATGACCGTATTGAACAAGCCGATCGCCGCCGCATAGCTGAACTGGTTGGACACGATACCGATTTTGTACACATACGTCGATATGACTTCGGAGACGGGCAAATTCAGCGGATTCTGCATCAGGAACACTTTCTCGAAGCCGGTTCCCAGCACGCTGCCCATGCTCAAGATAAACAAAATAATCATCGTCGGAATAATGGCCGGTATATCGACGTGCCGAATCGTCTGCCACCGGCCCGCGCCGTCGATCTTCGCTGCGTCGTACAGGCTCGGGTCCACCGTGGACAGCGCCGCCAAATAAATAATGCTGTTCCAGCCGCAGTGCTGCCAAATGTCCGACAACACATAGACGGGAATGAACGTTTCGGTCGACGCGAGCAGATTGAGATCGGCATACCCCAGCGTTTTGACGAGATTGCCGATGATACCGGTGTTGGGCGACAGCAGCACATTCAGCAGGCCCACCAGGACGACAATGGAAATAAAATGCGGCATGTACACGACGGTTTGCAAAATTCGCTTGCCCCGAACCCACCTGACCTGATTCAGAATGAGCGCAAGCGCGATCGGAGCCGGAAAGCCGAGTACGATCGACGCCAGACTGATAAGAAACGTATTCCTCAGCAGATCGGCGAACAGATTGCTCCGGATAAATTGCTCAAAGTAATGGAATCCCCGCCATTCCCCGCCGGTCAAGCCCTTGGTGAAATCGTAATCGCGGAATGCCAGCTGAATGCCGTACATCGGAATATAGTTGAAAATGACAACGACGACGACCGCCGGGAGCACCATCAGCCATAGCTGGTAATCGCGCCGAAAGCTGTTTAGCAGCCCGCGCGGAAGACGATGAACGAGAGAGGTCATAGCAGCCTCCTTTCATCCGGGGGAATGCGCCTCTCCAAGCGAAGCTGCATCCCGGCCGAAGCTTTCGGTTAATGTTTACTCATATATTCATCGTAGTATTTCTGCATAATGTTCAAGTTGTTATCCAAGCCGATCCTGCCGACCTCCTTCACATACGCATCCCATTCTTTGTCGACGCCGCCTTTGGTAACCCATTGCGAAAATTTGGCCATAGCGAGATTCATCATATTCGTATTGACCAAGCTCATCGCATTGTAGTCGTCCTTGCTGTACTTGACGAACATGGCCGGCAGGACGCTCTTCTTCTTGTCGATTTTATTGATCGCGTCCATCAACGGCTCCGTTTGCTTCGCTACGGTCTGCATGTCCGTACCGAGGATCAGCTTGAGCGAATCGGCAATATACATCGGACCGTTGTCCGCCCAGGTCGTCGTCCATTTCCATGTGCCCGGGTCCATATTGGGATCGGAAGGCGGCAGTACGGCATAGCTGCCGTCCCCGTTATCCTTGATGTTCGTGCCGAGCGAGCCGAACAGCACCTGCATGCTGACCTTCGGATCATACAGCTCGTTGATGAACTTCATCGCCGCGTCTTTGTTCTTCGTCTGGGAAGACATCGTCACCATGTTGACGCCGTAATTCAGAGCGTTGTACGTGTAGTCCCAAGACACCTGGGCGTTAGAATCCGCCGATACTTTGAGCGGCGCCATCGAGGCATACTGCGGTGCGAGCGTGTTGCCGAACCGGTCAGTCACCTCCCAGCCCCACGAAAATCCGACCTTCGCCTTGTCACCGCTGCCCCGGGCGACCGACTGGAACTTGGAGTAGTCTTGCGTGAACGCTTCCGGATTGATCAAGCCGGCCGCCCAGCATTTGTTCAGGAAAGCTACGAGCTGCTTGTACCGCTCGTCGACCAGGAAGTTTTTCACTTTGCCGTCTTCAGCGAAGTAGCCTTGCCCGCTGGCGTCGGTTAACGTAAGGCCCATGCTGCCCAGCAATACGGTCGGCTGGAAGAAGCCGAAGCCCGTCGTCCCGACCGGCGAGAAGTCCATCGGGATCTCGTCGTTCTTATCGCCGTTTCCGTTCGCATCCTGCTCCTTGAACGCCAAGAGCACGGCATACAGCTCATCCCAAGTCGTCGGCATCTTAAGGCCCAGCTGGTCCAGCCATTGCTTGTTGATGAACTGCCGGGTCGCGGTCGCCGGCCAATACCGCTGGTACTTCGGCAAGCCGTACACTTTACCGTCCGTCTGGGTGGCGATCACCTTCGTCTCCGGCTTCTCCTCGAACATCTTCTTTACGTTCGGCGCGTTTTTGTCGATCAGGCCGGTCAGCTCCTGGAACAATCCGTTGAACTGGGCCATATCTGCATCCGTAATGGCGTTAGGACCGATGATCAGATCGGGAATATCGCCGCTGGCCAGCAGCGCCCCTTTTTTCTGCGGCCAGTCCGCGGTCACCTCCTGCCACTCGATCTCGACGCCGGCGCGCTGCTGCGCTTCTTGCAGCCATTGCATCTTGGCGAGCTCTTGCGTCAGCGGATGCTTGAGCATAATCGCCTTCAGCTTCACTTTGGAAGCTCCGCCGCCCTCGGCGGCCGCCGTTCCGGCTGTGCCGCTCTCGTTCGAATCGCTGCAGCCTGCCAGCAATCCTGCCCCCAGACTAATCGCAAGCAATGTGGAGAAAGCCTTTCTCATCGTGAATTCCTCCTTTGGGATATAGAAACAGTCGTAAGCAGCAGCAGAAGCCTTCATGACGGTATGCCGCTTACAGACTAAATCACGAGAGCGAACCAGCTTTGTTGTTAATATTTTTATTATTAATATTTACATGTTATGCTTTCTATTTTGATGTGTAACCCTAATATAAGCGTTTACATTTCCGTTGTAAACCCTATTTTTGGGTATTGATCCATTTTTGACTTTACGTAATTTGTTTTATTATTTATATTAATGTTATTAATGAAACCTGCGAAGCTGACAGCCGGCAAGCGTATCCCGCCGCAAAATAAAGCTGCATCCCGGTATTCCGGACAAGGTACTGCGACTCGGCGGCAAGCGGAGAAAGGTTTAATTTCTGACATGAATCGTGTTATAATCATAGCCTGATTACAAATCCTGTAACTTCACATAAGACAAGGGAGGTTCCGACATGCAAATTTCCGATTTTTTATTGCCCAAAGATAAAGTGGCGTATATTGCATCGGCGGCTACGATGCTCGAAGCGATGGAAGTATTGGAGAACTGCCATTATACGGCGATACCTGTCATTGACGAAGAAGGCAAGTATGTGGGCACACTGTCCGAAGGCGATCTATTTTGGAAATTAAAGCAGACTCCGGGGCTGACCTTCGACAATCTGAATCAGGTTAAAGTCCATGAGATCAACCGCCGCATTCATAACGAATCGGTCTCTATCCAAGCTCATTTGGGCGATATGCTCCATCTTGCCGCCGACCAGAACTTCGTCCCGGTCATCGATGACAACGGTACGTTTATCGGGATTATCCGGCGCAGAGACATTATTGAATATTACACGACGAACATCACCGATTGACTACAACAATACAATTTCAGGAGCTTCATATGGCATACGATGTGATCGTGATTGGCGGCGGATCTGCCGGGCTCATGGCCGGCATTGCGGCCAGCGGCGGCGGAGCGAAGGTGCTGCTGCTGGACAAGGGCGATAAGCTGGGGCGCAAGCTGGGCATCTCCGGCGGCGGCAGATGCAACGTTACAAACAACAAAGAGCTGGACGAGCTGATCAAGCATATTCCCGGCAATGGCCGGTTTCTTTATAGCGCGCTCTCGAACTTTAGCAATAAGGACATCGTCCGGTTCTTTGAAGATCTGGGAATCCGTCTGAAAGAAGAAGACAACGGCCGCATGTTTCCCGTCAGCGACAAGGCGAAAACCGTTGTGGAAGCGCTCATTAATCAGGTTAAGCGGCAAGGGGTAACCATTCGCACGAATAGTCCTGTAGACTCCCTTCTGATTCATGAGGGTGAAATCGCAGGCGTCCGCTTGCGAACCGGCGAAACGATTCGAGGGCGATGCGTCATCGTGGCATCCGGCGGCAAGTCGGTACCGCACACCGGTTCCACCGGCGACGGCTACGCATGGGCCGAAGCGGCCGGCCACACCATTACGGAGCTGTACCCGACCGAGGTGCCGCTGACGTCCGACGACGCCTGGGTGCGGAGCAAGGAGCTGCAGGGGCTGTCGCTGCGCGACATTACGCTGACCGTCTGGAATGCGAAGGGCAAGGCGGTTGTGGAGCACGCGGGGGATATGATCTTCACTCACTTCGGCGTGTCGGGACCGGCTGTGCTGCGCTGCTCGCAGTTCGTCGTCAAGGAGCTGAAGAAGAGCGGCGCACCGTCGGTGCTGTTGACGCTCGACTTGCGGCCGGAGCTTAGCGAAGACGAGATCTATTCGCAGACGTATACGCTGGCGCAGGCCGAGCCGAAGAAGGCGGTCAAGAACGTGCTGAAGGGCTTTCTTCCGGAGCGGCTTATTCCGCTTCTGCTGCAGAAGGCCGGTCTGAACGAAGCGATTACGTTCGACAACATCCCGAAGGCGCCTTGGCGGGAGCTGGCCCGGCTGACAAAAGCGTTCCCGTTTCACGCCAGCGGCACACTGTCCATAGAGGAAGCATTCGTCACCGGCGGCGGCGTCAGCTTGAAGGAAATCGATCCGCGGACGATGGAATCGAAGCTGTGCGGAGGACTGTACTTCTGCGGAGAGATTTTGGACATTCACGGGTATACGGGCGGTTACAATATTACGGCGGCGTTCTCCACGGGATATACAGCGGGGCGCAGCGCGGCGGAGACAGCTTTGCAGGAAAGGGTATAAAGGTAAAGGCAGTCTTGGTCATCTTAGGCCAAGGCTGCCTTTATGAATATTGTACATAGATAGCCGACCAACATCACGAGCTAAATTCAGCAAATGGCTGTCCTAACAGCAGATTCCAACTACCATTGGGACAACCCTCCGCTATACAAAGAGCCTGACCGGGACAGCGATACTGCTGAGCTCCGGCCAGGCTTTTACCGTCAGCCGATCTGAAATGTTCGCTACAACCTCGATCTCTGATATCGCTACGGCCTTGATCTCTGATGATCGCTACAGCCGTACGCCGGCAGAGAAGCCGTCATAGGTGTCGCCGGACGGATCGAAGGCGCCATGGAACGCGTTGGCGTCGTCGATCAGCGTACCGGAAGCATCCCCTGCCTCTGCTTGCGGATGCGCGTAGTCTTCCGGGAAATCCTCAGCCACCACGTGCGCCGGAATTCGGATCCCTTCATCAAGATCGTAAGCGACGGCGTAAGCTTCCTCCTCGGAAGGCGCCTTGTCTTCGAGCTCGATCATGCGGCCGCCGTAAGCCTGGGCAATCTCGAGAGCCGAAGTGAGGTCCTGCTTCTCGATATGAATATGCAGCGTCGGCTTTTCGGTTCCGGATACGAAATTCGGCCGGTATCCAAGCTCATGCAGCGTATCGAGCGCCAAATAGGCGGATCGTTCTTCATCAAATTCGAAAAAAATCGGTGAGTCGCTCATATGACGCTTCCCCTTCCTGTCGGGCTGTGCTCTTGGTTCTCTTGGAATAGGTTGTACATCCGGCGGCGTTTCCATGCGGGATATAAGGCAGGCCGAAACCAGGCCGTATTACAGGGAACTATAGAGGAAGCGATTGACAAGAACAGGCGGCTTTGCCATAATGATTCCCAAGCAGACCCGCCACAATGCGGGAAAAGGAGAGCGAAACATGCGACATCACCACCACAAAATTTTGGATTGCACCATTCGTGACGGAGGACTTGTCAACAACTGGGATTTCAGCGTGCAGTTCGTGAAGGATATGTATAAGGGGCTTAGCGAAGCCGGTGTCGAATACATGGAGATCGGCTACAAAAACTCGGCGAAGCTGCTCAAGGGCGGCGATTCCGGCCCGTGGCGGTTTCTGAACGAAGATTTCCTGAAGGAAGTCATTCCGCAGAAATCGGAGACGAAGCTGTCCGCACTCGTCGACATCGGACGCGTCGATGAGAATGACATCCTGCCTCGCGAGCACAGCCAGCTGGACTTGATCCGCGTCGCCTGCTATATCAAGGACGTTGACAAAGGCCTGGAGCTCGTACAGAAATTCCACGACATGGGCTACGAAACGACGCTGAATATTATGGCTCTGACGCATGTCATGGACAACGAGCTGACCGAAGCGTTTGAGGAAATCCGCCAAAGTCCGGTGGATGTTGTCTATATCGTCGACTCGTACGGCAGTATGGATTTCAAGGACATCGACTATCTTGTCGCCAAGTTCCAGCGCTTGCTCCCGGAGAAGGAGCTGGGCCTGCACATGCATAACAACATGCAGATGGCGTTTGCCAACACGATCGCCGGTGCCGCGAAGGGCGTTACGTTCCTCGATTCGTCCGTATACGGCATGGGCCGCGCGGCGGGCAACTGCCCGACGGAGCTGCTCGTCAGCTACTTGAAAAACCCGCGCTACGAGGTGCGTCCGGTACTGGGCATCATCGAGAACCACATGGTCGCTATGCGTGAGAAGTGGGAGTGGGGCTATATCATCCCTTACATGGTCGCCGGCGCTCTGAACGAACATCCGCGCATTGCAATGGCGCTTCGCGCATCCGAAGACAAGGATAAATACGTCGATTTCTACGACAAGCTGACGTCGGTAGAGACGACCGTAACGGCCCAGAACAAAGACTGATTCCGATGCAAGAGGCCGGCTTTCGCCGTCTTTCAGACGCGCGTTTCCCGGAGAAATAGCAGCCAACTAATTGGGCTCTGCGATATAAATTCTTAGATTGCCAAATAAGCCCTCGGCCTTTCCGCGATTAGCGGCGAGACCGAGGGCTTTGATTTGCGCAGGGCTGTGCTCGGACTATGCTGCCGACACCTTGCCGATATCGACCCCGACGACGCTGATGTCGTCCTTCGCCTCCATCGCATTCTCGCTTCCGCGCACCAGAGCGCATAGAAGCTCCGACAGCCCTTCCCTCCTGCGAAACGACTGCCTCAGACGGACGGCTACCGAATCGAGCGCCGGCCCAATGGAGCTGCCGATTCCTTCCACAAGCCCGTCCGTAAAGAGCAGCAACCGAGTCTCCCCGGTGAATGCGAGCTCTTCGACGTGAAGCGATATCGTGTCGAGCAGACCGACCGGAACCGTCGTCGGTTCGAGACGCCGCACCGTATCCGTTTCGTCGATCAGGAGCGCGGGACAATGCCCGGCGTTCACGTATTGCAGCTTGCCCGCAGCCGGATCCAGCAGCACATAGATCCCCGTAAAGAAGAACGCCGCCATCTCCCCGCCGTTCTCTCGAAACAGTCTCAGCATGTGCCGGTTCAGCTCATCGACGACGAGTCCCGGATCGGTCACCCGATTCATCAGCCCTTTCAGCAGCGAGCGAACGTACATCCCGACCAGCGAAGACGGCACGCCCTGGCCCATTACGTCCAGTATTATCAAGCCATACCGGCCGTCTTCGAGCGGATACCAAGCATACATATCCCCGCCAAGCGTCTGCGACGGCAAGTAGCGCGCATCGATGGCAAGGCCGGGAGCCTGAAGCGGAGCCGACAGCACCGAGCGCTGTACCCGTCCGGCGAGCTCCAGATCCGCCGCTTCGCGCAGCGCCAGCTGCTTCCTGACGGTAATATCGGTGAGCACCGTGGTGATGCCGCGCAATGCTCCGTTCTCCTCAAGCTCGGGAAAAATGCGGCTTTCCAGCCACTTTACCTCTCCGCCGGACAACACAACCCGAAACTCCCAATACGCCGTCTCTCCCCGGCCCGCCGTCTCCATTATCAGCGGAGCCATGTAGACATCGTCCGGATGAATCAGCGTCGTAATCAGGCTGCCGTTCTCGTAGAAGCGTTCCGCCGGGTAACCGAACATTTTACTGCAGACCGCCGATATTTTGATATAACGCTTCTCCACCGCATTCCAGGACGCAACGACCGTATCGATACTGTTGAAAATATGCTCCAGTTCCTGCTGCGCGGCTTTCCATTCAGCCTGTGCCCGCATGAAAGGCGTCACAGCCTCCGAGCTTGCTGCCGGAAATTCCGCTTCTTCCTGCTCAATCAGCGCCCGGCTTCGCCGGATATGGGCCCCTATCCAAACGGCCAACAGCACCGGCACGGCAAGAGACAGCATCAACGCGTATTCCGGCACCGTCGCTCACCCCTCCTCCGCACGCTATTCCGCCTTGGAAGCCAAATACGCGACCGCATCCTCGATGGTCAGGAACAGTCTCATGAACGTCTCGAACTTCACAATCCGGAAAATCTCGCCGACGGACGGCTGAATGCCGCCGATGACGAGCTCCTTGCCCTTCCGTTTGGCGGAAAGCACACCCTCGGCAATGGCTCCCAGCGCCGCACTGTTCAAATACGTCACGTGCTCCAAATCCAGCACGATCGCCTCTTCCGTCCTATCCTGAAGCTGACCGATCACTTGGCGAAACGCTTCGACATTTTTTAGAGTGACATCCTGTTTCCATGTAAGAATATGAATGAATTCCGGGCATTTTAGCATAGGGAACACCTCATTCCGGCAGCTCGGTTACGCATAGGCAAACGCCTCATCGGCGTTGCCGAGCAGCAGCTCGGGACGCAGCAGGAACACGAACCGGTCTCGCCTTTTGATCAGACCGCCGATCCATGCAGCGGAACCGGCACCGTTCTCGCCGGTTACGGCCTCGATACTGTCAACGGGCACTTTCAGCACCTCGGCGACGCGATCCACCAGGAGCCCGACCAAGCGCCCGCCGATATCGGCGATCAGGACGCGGGAATGCTTGGACGGCTCCTGCTTCGGCAAGCGGAAGCACGTTCGCACGTCGACCAGCGGCAATGTCGTGCCGCGCAGGTTCATAACGCCAAGGACGTGCTCCGGAGCCGCAACGACCTTGGACACTTCAGGCACGGTTACGATTTCCTTCACGGCCCCGATGTCCAAGGCGTACTGCTCTCGGGCAATGCCGAACGTAACAAGCTGCCTCTCCTTGCGCCGGTTCTGCGCCGCTTCCGCTGCGGCCGTGAGCTTATCCAGCGAATGTGAGCCTTCTTCCCGGATCATTGCCGCAACGTCGAGGATGAGCGCCACGTCCCCGTCGCCGAGAATCGTCGATCCCGTAACATAGGGAACGTTGCCGACGAAGGGGCCGAGTGACTTGATGACAATCTCGCGGTTGCCGATCAGCTCGTCCACGACGAGACATACGCGGCGTTCGGCGATGCCGGCCACTACGACGAAGGTGCGGCGGCGGGCGGAAGCGGCGTCCGTACCGGCCGCACGCCGTATGCCCAGCTTGTCGTGCAAACGGACAAGCGGGAACACGGCTCCCCGAATCACACATACCTCCTGCTGGCGAATCGTCTTAATATCGGCTTCCTCGAGGGCGACGATCTCGACGACGTTGGCAAGCGGCACGGCAAAATCGCGCAAGCCCAGCTTCACCAGCAATGTCGGAATAATCGCCAACGTCAGAGGCAGCTTGATCGTAAAGATCGTCCCCTCGCCGACGCTCGTTTCGATATCTACGATCCCGTTCAGCTTCTCAATGTGGGACTTTACGATATCCATCCCGACGCCTCGCCCGGACAGCTCCGTAACGGACTGCGCCGTGGAAAAGCCCGAGTGGAAAACAAGGAAAATCAGCTCCTTGTCGCCCATTCCCTCCGCTTCCTCTTCGGTGATCAGGCCTTTGCTCACCGCAGATTGCTTGATCCGGTTCGGGTCGATGCCGCGGCCGTCGTCGGCGATGGTGATCACAATCCGGTTCTCCTGATGCGCCGCCTTCAGCAAAATATGCCCTTTGCGCGGTTTGCCGAGCTTCTCGCGCTCATCCGGCGGTTCGATCCCGTGATCGGCGGCGTTGCGTAAAATATGCAGAATCGGATCGCCTATCTCTTCGATCAGGGTACGATCAAGCTCCGTATCCTTTCCTTCAACCAGCAGCTCGATCTCCTTCCCCGCTTGCTGCGCAACATCACGAACGATGCGTGGATAGCGGGAAAACAGCTGCTCGATCGGCATCATCCGCGTCTTCATCATCCCGTCCTGCAGCTCGCTGATGACGCGGCTAAGGTGATGGCTGATTTCATTGAGCAGATGAATGTCCGGATTATCGCGAAATTGCTCGTTCAGTCGGTTACGTACATCATGAAGCCGGGTATTGTCGATAATCAGCTCGCCGACGTAGTTAAGCAGATGCTCGAGCCTTTCCACATCGACGCGAACCGTCGTGCCCGACTTCCGCATCTCTCCGGCCGGCGCTTTCGTCCGGGCGGGCTGGTCTCCGTCAGCAAGAACGGGTACTTCCGGCACATCGCTTCGAGCGCTGCCGAGCGTACGCCCTTCGCAGAAAGCGGATAAATTCGATGCGGTGATCTGCTGCAGGCGAAACGTCTCGATCTGAGAAATTTGATTCATGCAATGAAGAATGGCCTCCTGGTTGTCCCGGGTGAGAAGGACGAAAACCAGGCTGCCTTGAAATTTGTCTTCGTTCTCCATTTCTTCGATGGCTGGGGACGACGTGACGATTTCCCCCAGCTCCTTAAGATTGTTGTATATCAACAGAGCCCGGACGGATTTCATCAGCGCCTCGGTCTCCAGCTTCGCAAATACCGCGTAGGCTTGATAGCCTTGCCCAAACGCCTGCTCGATCGCACTGCGTTCATAGTCGTTGAAGCGAAGCGCAATACCGGCAACGGCACTGTCCGGACCCGGATCCTGCACCTGATCTTCCCCGCATGCCCTTGACTTCGCACCCGCTGCCGAAGTCCGGGCTTCCTTCGGATTTTCACTGCGTCCTCCCGCCGCCAGAAACCCCAATCGGTCAATCAGGTCGGCGCAATCAATCTCTTCCCGGCCGTCCGCAATCGCCTGCTTCATGGCTCGAATTCCGTCAACGCCCTCAAACACGGCGCTCATGAGCTCCGGTCCAATCTCGAGTCTGGCGCTGCGGATCAGATCGAACACACTTTCCATCGCATGTGTGATCGCCTTCATGTTTTCGAAGCCCATTGCAGCCGAAGAGCCCTTCAGCGTATGCGCAGCACGGAAAATACTTTGTATCGTTGCATTCTCGAAGCCGTCTCTCTCCAGCCGCAGAAGCTGTTCATCGAGCACCTGCAGCTGCTCGTCGACCTCGTCGAGGAACACGCCCAAGTACGCGGATAGCTGTATATCGTCCATCATTACCAATCACCCCGCTTCCAGTATATATTCCAGCTTCAGCAGTCCGATCAGCTCGCCGTCCAGCTGTCCGATACCCGTCAAGAATCGGCTGTCGGCCGCTCCCATCCGCTCCGGCGGGGGCTGCAGCTCGCCGAGCTCGGTAACCTGATATACCCGATCCACGACAAGCCCCACCAGCGTATCGCCAAGTGCGATAACGACGATCCGCGTAGACTTCGTCGGCGCTTCTTCCAGCATCGAGAGACGGCTGCGCAGGCTTACGATCGGGATGATGGTCCCCCGCACATGCACAACGCCAAGGATCGACGCTTTGCCGGGCAGCTCGGTAACCGCCCGCATGCGGATCACTTCGCGCACATGCTCGAGCCGCAGCGCATAACGCTCTTGCCCGACACCGATATGAACAATCGGAATTCGTATATTCGTCTCTTCTTTCATTTGCACCATATTACATTCCTCCATTTGGCCTTACGACGGCCGTTTGCAGATCCTGCGCAAGCCGGGACAGGGACACGAGGACGCCGCAGTTACCTGCGATGTTCATGATCATAACGGTTCTTTACCCTCTATTGTCCTAGAAGGTTCCTACGCTGCCTATCGCCGCCGCTTCCCATTGCCGCTCCTATTTTTTCGGAGAGTCCGGTATGGTATGTAGGAAGATCTTCCTATAAGCAAGACTACTCCACCAGCTTCTCCCGGTACGCCTTGGCAATCGCCTGCGCACGGTCCTCTACCCCGAGCTTCCCGAAAATATGGGTCAAATGGTTTTTCACCGTATGTACGCTGATAAACAGCTGCTCGGCGATTTGTTGATTGCCGAGCCCCTTGGCGACAAGCCGCAGCACCTGTCGTTCCCGGGACGTCAACCCTTCGAGCGGTATGCTGCTCGTCCGTTCCGCTTCGTCCGGCCCCGTCCGGACCGTTTGAGTGCGGCGGAGCGACGGCCGGTCGGACAGGCCCGCCGTCTCCCTCGGAGGGGCTTCTTCTCCGTGCAGCCGCACCAAGTACGCCGATGCGGCCCCCGCGATCAGCTTCAGCGTCAGCCGGAGCTCGGTACCCGCCGATCCAAGCGGCAGCATGACGCCGCACACCCCCAGCATCCGGTCAGCTTCTACCAGGGGAAGCTCCAGCAGCAAGCCGTTAGACTCCTCCCTCAGCTCGTTCTGCGCATCTCCCCCTGCAGTCTCGAGACGGCGAAGCATCGACTTCATATGCTGTTCAGCGGCAGCGCGAGCGCCGCCGCGGATTTCGATCGTGCTTTCGTCGAGTCCCCCCGCTCGATCGAACAGCACGGCATAGGTGAAAACGACATCCGTCAGCGCATAGATGCAATCGACCAGCGAGGCCGTCATATCCCGCAGCCGAACGGCTTCGGCGAAAGAAGCATTGGCTTGGTGCAGAACGGACATGGCCTTACCGTAGGCGGCGTGCCGCTGCCGGCCAAGGCGGATTTCCGTTTCCGCGGCCAGCAAATGCGAGAGCAGAGCTGTCAGCTCCGATGCCGTTTCGCCGATCCCTCCCTCGCCGCAGCAGCCTCCGAAGAGGATCCCGTACAGCTCGGTGCTATGCTTGACCGGATGCGCAATCAGGGTACGAAGCTGCAATCCCGTGTGGCCGAAGGCAGCAAAGCGCCCCTCCCACTGCCGCTGTTCCCAGTAGCCTACCTGACGCGTCAGCGCCACTTGACCGAGCAAGCCGTCCGCCGCAGTAAACTCCAGTCCTAGCAGTCGGGCGGCTTCCGGCGTTCCATCCGCGCGTTCAACGACGAACCGTCCTTCTCCGGCGGCCCGGGCATAGCCGGTCACGTCAAAGCCTGTAATTTTGCGAAACACCTCCATCAAGCTGTCGATCCATGCGGCCGGTTCGGCCTGCAGCAGCGTGAGCGCATTCACGAACTGCAGCCGCTGTATCGCCAGCCGCCGTTCTTCTTGCGCTTGAACGAACTCCTCAATCAGCTCCTTGAGAAATTCGAAGCCGGCATATTGAGACGCTTTCGGCTCCGCCCCGGCAGGCCCGTACATTCTCAGCAGCCAGGCCGCTTCGCCCGGACGGCGCACTACGGCTTCGGCCAGCGGTACAGGCTCCGAAGCTGCATCGTCCGCTGCGGCCGATTCCAGCAGAACCCGGTCGCCTTCATATAGGTATAACGGCAGCTCCAGCATAGCTCCGTATGCGCTGAGCAAGCTTTGCAGCTTCCGCAAATGTTTTTCGTCCCGTCTCATTGCTCCGCACCTTCCTTTATAACCTAGGATAATACTCGCGGAACCTTCTTGAATCCTGCATGGCGCGAGCCAACTCGGGCTTTCCTGCCAAATAGTTTTTACGTTCGGCGCGAATACTATCGGTACTACAGGCATGAGGTGGTGCGAAGTGGTTCGCATTCTGATCGTTGAGGACGACGATGCCATCGCCCGGGCGCTCGAGCTCGAGCTCGGGCATGAGGGCTATGAGACAGGCCGGGCCGCGGACGGAAGAGAAGGGCTTCGGCTGGCCCAGGAGAACGGCTGGGATCTGGTGCTGCTCGACGTGCTGCTGCCGGAGCTGAGCGGCCTGGAGGTGCTGCGCCGGCTGCGGCAGGCAGGCATGACGATGCCCGTTATTCTCGTAACCGGTCAAAGCGACGTCCATGACCGGGTTGCGGGGTTGAATCAAGGGGCGAACGATTACGTGACGAAGCCGTATGCCATCGAGGAGCTGCTCGCCCGCATCCGCAATTTGCTTCAGCTGACGGGAAGAACGGCGGAAGACGACAGTCCGTCCGTGCTGTCGACCGACGATTTGGAAGTGCAGCTGAAGCGCCGGACGGTCACTCGGAAGGAAACGCCCATCGACCTGACGCCGAAGGAATACGATCTGCTCGTATACCTTCTTCAGCATAAAGGCGAGGTCCGGACGCGGGAGCAAATCTTGAGCGAAGTGTGGGGGTATGATTTTGTCGGGGAAACGAACGTGGTGGACGTATATATTCGTTACCTTCGCCAAAAAGTCGATAAAGGCTTTAAGCCCAAGCTTATTCATACGGTGCGCGGCGCTGGCTACATGCTGAGAGAGGAGCCGCCCTCGGATGAGGAATAGGGCGCCTCTTCTGCTCCTCCTGTGGCTCCTCATTCCGCTCGCGGTTTTATGCTTGTACGCCTACAGCGAATTTTGCTCCGTTACGATCAGATATGAGAAAGAGCAATTACTGTCGCAAGCCGATCAGCTGTCCGCCTGGGTGCAGCGGGGAGGGGCCGAGCACCCGGAGGAAACCGAGGTGTGGCGCGCGCTGCTTAGGCCCGGTTCGTCCGTTCGCTGGATCGACGCAGAGGGCGCCGTGCGCATCGAACTGGCCACCGAGCCGAGGCTGGGGACGCTCCGTCCCCCATCATACCGCATACTGCGGCAGCCGAGCGTCGTGGAGCTGGAGCCCGACCGGCTGTATGTGATGGCCCCCATCTTCAGCGGAAACAGCCAGACCGGCGTCATCGAGCTTGGCCGCACGCTGGAGCAGCTGCGCCGCAGACAGCGCCGCCATTTGACGGGGTTGCTGACGCTTGCCGGCGTCACGCTGGCGGTAACCGGTGCGGCTGCGGCCGTCTACGGCAATTTGCGGCGTAACTCGACTCTGGAGCGGCAGCGGCGCTATTGGGCCGATTTGTTTCATGAGCTCCGGACGCCGCTGACGGTGATCGAGAGCTACGCCGGCATGATGAAGCGTTGGGCATCGAACGATCCGAAGGTGCGCGAAGAAGCGCTCGACGTCATCGTATCGGAGTCGTCCAGGCTGCGCCGGCTCGCTTCGCGGCTGCTTGAAGCCGCGGACGACCGCGCTCACGCCGCACCATTGCAACTGAGCACCATCGACCTCGCGGAGCAGCTTCGCAGCACCTGCCGCCGGCTGAGCACCTCGTACCGGCGTACTATTGTTACGGATGAGCTGCCGGGCGCATTGCCGATCACAGGCGATGCCGAAGAGCTTGAGCAGCTCTGGATTATTTTGCTCGATAACGCTATTAAATATAGCGATCGCGAGATTGACGTGGCCGCTGCGATCCATGAGAGCCATGCCAGCGTCACCGTGCGCGACAGAGGGATCGGCATACCGGGCCGGGAGCTGCCGATGCTGTTTGACCGGCATTACCGCGGGGCGGGTGTCCGCAAACGAAAGTCGGGCGCAGGGCTGGGCCTGTCCATCGCCTATGACATCGTGCGACGTCACGGCGGAACGATCGACATCGACAGCAAGCCGGGCGCCGGAACCGCCGTGACGGTGTCGCTGCCGATGCGGTGAAGCCCGCACAGGACCGGGACCGGAGCCGGTCGGGCCGTGTCAAGAAATTTGTATGAGTGGATTCTCATCGTTTTCTAATATTTCGCCGCTACCGCCCGGATACCGCGTATTCGCCCGTTTCTGCCAAATTCTATGTCCTTCTCCGTCTGCTATACTGACGTCAGGCATTCGGTTCCGGGCCGTCCAAGCAGCAAGTTGAACAGCTGCCGCGCCGCTTCCGGGAACGTTACCTGCCGAAATTATATACAACTCGGAGGAGGATTCATCATGAAACTGAAGCAACTATGGAGCAAACGAGTGGCTGCTGCCGTTCTGAGCACGACCATCGCCATCTCCGGCGGTTTTGTCGTTAACCCTCAGCCGACGCAAGCAGCAGTATCGGCAACAACGAAGGCGAACCAAATTATCAATTACGGCTACCGCTTCCTCGGTACGCCATATAAGTTCGGTGCGACCTACGGCCAGACGAGAAATTTCGACTGCTCGTCGTTTACTAAATATATTTTCGCGAAATACGGTATTACCTTGCCGCGTACTGCAGCACAGCAAGCAAAAGTCGGTTCTTACGTATCGTTCCGCAACTTGAAGCGCGGCGACCTGGTGTTCTTCCGTGTCCCTGGCCGCAGCGGAATCGGTCACGTAGGCGTATATCTGGGCAACAACAAGTTCCTTAACACGTACGGAGCGGGCGGCGTGAAAGTGTCCACCATCAACACGTACTGGAAATCCAAGTATGTAACAGCCCGCCGTGTCATTCGATAACAGGTGCAGCGATAAGGTCCATGATCCTTTCATGGGCCTTATCTTTTTTCGCTTTATTCTACATAAGCTTCATAATACATACCCTTTTTCCGCTTCCGGGCACATATTTCCAGGACGCCTTCGCGGCATCGGGCCCGGGCCGATTTCGCCACTACGGCCGCCGGCAGCGCGATGAACACCGGCTCGCCGCCTGCCAGTCCGAGCAGCTTGATCCGGTCCGAACGAACGAGCACCTGCAGCGCCCGCGGATTTTCCTTCGGCGGAAGCTTGACTCGCGCGATGACACTGCGATGGGTCTCAAATACTTCGGGCGACAGCGCGTGCTGTTTGCGCTCCGGCTTAGTGTTAGCTTCCGCATGGACGGTTTTCCGCTTTCCCCCTCCATCCGGAAGCGTCCGAAGGAGCGCTTGCCGGACGATATCCTGCACCCATTCCGGCTGCTGCAGGAATTGGGCCGCAGCGGGGCCGCCCGGGTTCATGAACGACAGCTTGCCTTCGATAAACTTCTCTATCTGATCCCAAATCCCGGCCCCCGTTCCTTGACGGACACCTTTCCCTTTGCCGCTTCCGCCGTTTTCGCTCATTTCGCTTCCCTCCGCTTCACGTACCTAGTTTATGCAGGGCTCCCGCCCTCTGACACTTGGCACAGGACACAGGGTAACCGCGTCCCCCCCACATTGTCCGGCGGCGTCCGCCGAATTGCCAAACGCTTACGATTCCCAGGAAAATCCGGGCATCCGCCCGCATATACTGGCTATAGACGTCTCATGCGGCGAGGAGAATATGCGATGCCGGCTATAGTAGGCTATGTCAAAATTTTAAGCGTAGGCCCAAGCTCCGTCGTCCATATTGGCGACTCCCTACTGATCTCACCGACAAGCACGACGAAGACGTTCGCCGGCGCCGGATCGTTCAATACCGGTCATAACGCCCGGGTATATAACGGCACGAGCACAACGAATGTGAACGACAGCGATGGTATTGAAGCCAATGCGAATAAGGTGGGGACTGTGGCATGAATCTTATCGTTCATCAGCAAATTGTCATTCAGACGTTAAGGGTCGGCGGCATCTCCAATTCCTCCGTCCTGCAAATCGGTGCAGCGGGCGTCATTAAGTCGCTGTCCAATCTATACAATACCGGCGGCTTTACCGAGCCGGCCCCCGGGCTCGCGGCCCCGAGCCCGCTTTCGCTCGTCCCTCTGCCATCGCCGGTACGGTAGAAATACGGACATGCGCATGTGCCTCCGCGCATAAGCTGTGTAAAGATGACCAGCGGCGGGAGGGATGGCGATGAGTGGCAGCGAGGAAACGTCGTGGCCGGAATATTTTCGCAAGCTGCAAGCGTATATGAAATGGCAAACGGAACGTATATTGGAGCTTCAGCGGACTGTGTCGGGACTAAGCAGCGAGCTTACCGCGGTGAAGGAGCAAAAGGGCGTCCGAATCGACAAAATCGAATATAACTTTGATCAATTGAAGGTGGAGCGGCTGGAAGGGACGTTAAATATCGGCGTAACTCCGGGCGGCCTGCAATCGATAGAGGAGTTTGCCGTGAACGGACAATCGGCGCCGCTAGGCGCTCAGCCGGGCCCGGAACATGGATCGGGACCGTCTCCTCAGGACCAGTCCGAATCCGGCAGCAATAGCCGTAGTGCGGCAGATCAAGCGGGCGGCTGGATCGCCGAAATCGGCCGGCAAGTCGCTTCTTACCTGGACGAGGACATCGCCCGCGATCTGCAGCGCTGGGTGAAGGAGCGTCAGCTGCCGCTGGATGCCGATGCGCAGAAGCTCGTATTGGACGACATCCGGGCGCAGCTGGACGACCGCATTCGCCACTACGCCAAAGAAAACGGCAATCGCGCCGCCGCGGGCGTTACCCTCGATTCCATAGCCCGCGATATTATCGAACGGACGAAGCGCGATATTCATACGGCGATTACCACCTATGTGACCGGCTTTCAGCCGGCTGAGGAAGGAGAGCACGAATGAACTTTTATGTGGAAAATAAAGAAATCGCCATCGGCCGGGTTGACATACTGGGGGTTTCCGCTTCTTCGGTATTCCTGATCGGCGATACGGAGGTTATCACCTGCTCCTCCATATTCGATACGCCGCCCGAGTCGCTGATTGTAGGCCGCCGCCCTCAGCTGCCGCCGCCTAGCCAAGGAGACTGACGATGAGAACCTCGGTCATCGGGAGCGTCGAGGTGCTGACTGTGTTATTCGGCGGGATCGTGCATTTGGGGGACACCCGCTATATTCAAGCGAATACGAAAATTTTCGCCCTGCAGCGGCAGCAAGCGGATTTCGAAGCCAACGAATACCCGTTGGAGGAGTTCGGCATCTTCCGCCGGCCGATTCCGCAGCTGTCGCCGGCCGAAGATGTAACGATGGTCAAGCGCGACACGGTGCCGGTCATCTCCGTCGGAGCTGTCCGAATCGTTTCGGTATCGACGGATGCAATCTTCCAGGCCGGCTCCAGCGTCTGTGTCGATCTGGAGACGAGAATCAAGCATATCCGGCAGTTCTTGCCGCAGACCGAAACAGGCTATAGCCTGGGCAGCGGCGCGGCGCAGGAAGCCGGATAAAAAGCCCCGCTGCATCGATTGCAGCGGGGCTTCACTGTTTACGTTATGGCGAAACGGAACCGGTATCCGTACCGGTTTCGGCTTTGGGGGACAAGCTGGACTCGAGTCGTACGAGCAGCGCCGCCATATGCGCGCGCGTGACCGATGCCTGCGGACGGAAGGTGCCGTCGCCGTAGCCGTCGACGACCCCCTTCGCGCTTAGAGCGGCAATCGCCGGGGCCGACCAGCTGCCGGCCGGTACGTCGCGGAACGCCAGCTTCGACCCGGCCGGGGCTTCCACTGCGGACAGCTTAAGCGCACGAACGAGCAGCGCGCACATCTGCTCGCGCGTCAGCGGCTTGTCGGGCGCGAACCGGCCGGCCGCGACGCCTTCCACGAGGCCGGCCCGGGCGGCGGCCTCGATGTCCCGTGCCGCCCAGTGCGCGGCCGGTACATCGGCGAACGCCGCCGCAGCGCCATTCCCGGCGGCGGCGTCGCCGCTCAGGCCGAGCGCCCGGACGAGCACGGCCGCCGCTTCCGCGCGCGTAAGAGCGCGGTCCGGCACGAACAGGCTCGCACTGGAGCCCGTCATCCAGTTGTTGGCGGCCGCTGTGCGGATATCCTGCTCGGCCCAGTGGCCGGCTATATCGCTGAAGTATGCTCCGTTCAGCCAAAGAGAATAATAAGACCAAGTCGAATTGGACTCCTGGCCCAGACTCCAGCTGCCGGTCCCTTTCAGGTTATACTTGCCGACAAGCTGCAGCTTCGTTTGCAGCGAGCGGTCGTTTTCATACCAGATCGTATATGAGCCCGGCGTCAGCGTACGGCCGGTCACTTTCGATACCGGGTCCCCGGCTTCGACCGTGAAGGCCGCCTTCATCGCTCCCTGCTTCTCGTCATACTCCGTCCTTCCGTCATAACGCGCGATGAACGTTTCGGCTTGCGCATTGGACAGGCCGCTGCCGTCGAAGGTCGAATCACCGTCTTTCCAGAGCCTGCCGTAGAACGGTACGCCGAGTACGATTTTATCGCTCGGAACTTGCTTTAATGCAGCTTGTACGGACGCCTCCACGAATCCCAGACTCGCTACGGGCCCCGGCGTCGGGTCGCCCGGATAGCTTTCGTCATAAGCCATAATCATCATATAGTCGGCATAGCGGGCCAGCTCCCGGTAATCATAGGCCGCAGCCCAGCCGGTCTTGGCGCCGTACGGATTCGGCGCTACGGCGACCGACACCGCTTTGTCTGCGGGCAGCTTCTGACGAAGCAGCCGGATGAAATCGGTAAAGGCTTCCCGGTCGGCTTCGGTCACATTTTCAATATCGACGTCAATGCCGTCCACGCCCAGCCTCGCCACTGCAGCTGCGATGTCGCCGCTGAGCTTCTCGCGCTGCTGCAGAGCGAGGCGTCCTACCTCCCGCGACCAATCATTGGTAAGATAAGGCACGACCTTCAGGCCGCGCGCGTGCAGTTCTCGAGTAAACGTGCTTTCCGCTTTGGGCGTCAGCCTCAGCGTGCCGTCGGCATTCAGCTCGAAATAGTTCGGAGCGACCGTCTGCAGCGCTCCGTTCGCAGCGTCAACCTCTTCGATATAATTGTTGGAAATCCCGAAATATACATAAGACATATTGAATCGCTCGGCGGAAGCCGGCGACGGAGCCGACAGGGCGGCGCCCGATCCAAGCAGCAGTAAACCGGCCAAAGTTAAGCGGAATAAAAGAGCTTTCACTTTCAAGTAGTCTACCTCCGTCGAATCTAGTTGTAAGAATCAAGAGACTTCTCCTCTTACACTATGAAACATCGGAGGCTGCGAATCTAGCGGCAATTGCTGGTATGGGTCGGCCCTGCGTCCAAGAGGGAACCGGGTCCCAAATATTGGTTTTTTTACATTGCAAAGCGAATATGAAGGATCCCGTTCGGGCATGATTTGTCTGTGTTGGAACACAAACACAGACTAACTTTTGGAGGCTTTGATTCCTTTGAACAAACTTGGTGCCCACGAAGTATTGGAATTACACGAGGTTTTGAGCGATGCGATTCATGGTTTGAATACGCTAAAGCTCTACCGTCCGCACGCAAAAGACCCTCAGCTGCAAGCCTTGGTGGATCGGCACATGAGTGCGATGACAATGGACTACAATAACATGGTCCAGATGGCCACGCATCAGAACATTCCCCAAGCTATCCCTACTCGCCTCGGTGCGGCCGTAACAGGAATGGTGCCGGCCGATCGCTTCCAGCCCGCCTACGGTCTGCGTCATCCACAAACCCAATCGCCCGCGCCAAGCATAGAAGAAATTAACGACGAAGATGTCATGTTGTGCCTTGTCAACTGTCATAAACAAACCGCAGCGTTAAAAATGAAAGCCGCACTTGAAATGGCGAATCCGATGCTCCGGCGCATGGTGCAGCAGTCCGCTAACGCTTCCGCCGATATGGCGTATGAAGCTTTCCAAGCCGCCAATCAAAGAGGGATTTACCAGGTGCCCACCCTTCAAGAAACGACTCAAGCCAATTTTATTCATGCCTATGCCGCTGCCCCTGCGGGTCAGCATCACATGCCACTAATGTAAACTTACATACTTTGATGAAAGCGCACAGGTTAACCGTCTTTTGAGAAGGCGGTTACCTTCTTATTTTCAATCGGAAACCGGTACAATCTCTTATGAAACGGATGCTTGAATTCCGTCAGTCAGCTATAGTCGGGGGGAGTTTCATGGACAAAGAACACAAGATGGATGCCATAGGTGATCTCTATGAGCGCTTTCATCAGCTTCACGAGGAATTCGGGCGTTTATGGTATGAACATACGTTCCTGCATTGGGATTGGTGGATTTCGGTCGTTCTATCTCTCGGTTCGTGGAGCTTATGGATTGGTTACCGAAAAAAGAACAGTACGCACCGCCTCTTGTATGCAGGAATAGTCGCAATCCTTCTCTCCGTATGCCTCGATTATATCGGGACTTCGCTAGGCTTGTGGTACTATTCGGGCAAGCTGACGCCTTCTTTCCCCGCCTGGCTGCCGTTTAACTTCTGTATGCTGCCGGTTACCATCATGTATTTGATCCAGACTAAACCTCATATAGCCCCTTGGAAAAAAGGGCTGTTTTACGGTTTGTCTACCGCTTTTATCGGAGAGCCGATATTCGCATGGGCCGGGTATTATGTTCTCACCGGCTGGCAGTACTATTACTCTGCTCCGATCTACATACTTTTGTATGTATTTTGCGATTGGCTGACCAAAAGAGATACTTATGAACGTACGCATAGGAGTTAAGTCCGCGAGAGCCCCGATCCGGGCTGCCGCACGATACGGGGTTCCCGGATCCCGGATTTATGCAAAACCCACGCAAGCTCAATTTTTAAAATAAATGAACTGCTCATAGAACTCGGAAATAAATTGATAAAACAACTGTTCCGTAGGAAGCAATTTGCGTTCCGTCGGACAAATGACCCCTACCGTTCGAGTCACACCGGGATCGACTATCGGAATTCTCACCGTTGATCGCGGAATGTTATCCACCAATGTGACCTCGGGCATCAAGGCTACGCCGAGTCCTGCCGAAACTAACCCTTTCAAGGCATCGATATCATCGCCTTCGAAGGCGATATGCGGCGTGAATCCGAGCTCATGGCAAGCTTGCAGCGCAATTTTACGAAAGACAGTCCCTTCAGGCAGGGTGACAAACGGATCGTCTTTCAGCTCTCTCAATTGAATGGCCGGCCGGCTCGCAAGTCGATGATGTACGGGCAGCAGCGCAACTATATTTTCCGTAAATAAAATCTTTGATTTGATCTTCTTCTCTTCCCTTGGCAGCGGGGCTATCATAGCAAGGTTAAATTCACCATTAATCACACCGTCAATTAAGTCGCGATATAGAGCTTGTCTCATCTGAAATTTAGCTTCCGGGTATCTTTGACGGAAAGCATAGATGGCCGTCGGCAGCACATAAGCCGCCAAGCTGATGGGAAAAGCAATCCGCACCGTCCCCTTCTCCGGGTCCAAATATTCCTTCACCTCTCTTTCGGCCTCGTTCACGATGTTCATGGCTTGCTTGACTCGTTCCAGAAATACCTTTCCGATCGGCGTTAATTTCACTCTCCGGCCTTCACGTATAAAGAGGTCTACCCCTAATTCACTTTCCAGGTTAAATAACTGTCTGCTCACGGAAGATTGCGCAACATGCAAGGCATCGGCGGCTTCCGTAACATGTTCTCTCTTGGCGACCTCCATAAAATAGCGCAGCTGCCTCATTTCCATGACTTCTGCCTCCCACTCATGCGTTTAATGCATGAACTTCATCTGATATGAATATTGAAGCGATGAATTATTCAATTATAAAATTTATCTATGACAAAAAAAAGTAAAAGTAATATTTCTGCTTAATAGGCACAATAAGGAGCGGGATCCATGAGTCTACTAAAAGAAGTTGAAGCAACGCGCGCAGGTCATGCACAAGACTATGTCAACGATTTATTTGAAACGGTTAAAACACGCAATCCAAACGAATTTGAATACCATCAGGCTGTCAAAGAAGTGCTCCATTCCTTAATTCCGGTACTCGACAAAAACCCGAAATACATCGAGCATGCCGTCCTGGATCGATTGGTAGAGCCGGATCGGCTGATCTCTTTTCGAGTTCCTTGGACCGATGACCGGGGCAAGGTTAGAGTGAACCGCGGATTCCGCGTTCAGTTTAACAATGCGATCGGTCCGTATAAGGGCGGGTTAAGATTCCATCCTTCCGTTAACGCCAGCATTATTAAATTTTTGGGGTTTGAGCAAATCTTTAAGAACTCGCTAACGGGGCAGGCGATCGGCGGCGGCAAAGGCGGCTCCGATTTTGATCCGAAAGGCAAATCCGATTTGGAAATTATGCGCTTCTGCCAAAGCTTCATGACCGAGCTAAGCAAATATATCGGACCGGATACCGATGTTCCGGCTGGGGATATTGGTGTTGGCGCTAAAGAGATCGGCTATATGTTCGGGCAGTATAAAAAAATGGTCGGCGCCTACGAGGCAGGCGTTTTAACGGGAAAGGGCATCGGCTACGGGGGGAGTCTGGCTCGTAAAGAGGCGACCGGCTACGGTGCGGTGTACTTTGTTGAACAGATGCTGTCGAGCAAGGGATTGAGCTTTAACGGAAGCACGGTAGTCGTATCCGGATCCGGTAACGTTTCGATTTATGCGATGGAGAAAGCGATGCAGCTGGGTGCAAAAGTCGTTGCATGCAGTGACTCCAGCGGCTATATCTATCATAAAGACGGCATTAACCTCGCTACGATCAAACGATTAAAGGAAGTAGAAAACAAGAGATGCTCGGATTATGTCAAGGAGCATCCCGATGCCGTCTATACGGAAGGTTGTTCCGGAATCTGGACCATTCCTTGCGATATCGCATTGCCATGCGCCACACAGAACGAGATCGACAAAGCGGCTGCCGAGCTGCTCGTGCGAAATGGAGTAAAAGCCGTTGGTGAAGGCGCCAACATGCCTTCTACCCTGGATGCAATCGATGTCTTCCTGGAAAACCGCGTCCTATTCGCTCCCGCAAAAGCGGCAAATGCAGGAGGCGTGTCCGTCTCAGCGTTGGAAATGGCGCAAAATAGCGCAAGACTGTCTTGGACGATGGAAGAGGTCGATGCTAAGCTGCAAACGATCATGAGCAATATTTATCGGGAGAGCATGAAGGCTTCCGAGGAATACGGCGTTCCCGGCAACCTGGTGGTCGGTGCCAACATCGCCGGCTTCGTGAAAGTCGCAGATGCCATGATTGCACAAGGAATATAAGCAATAGAAGGTTTTGCCCGTATGGAACGATCCTACGGGCAAAACCTTTATTTTTTGCGCCGCTTGCGGCCTATCCGAATGCTTAGTACCCTCGCTCGTACTGCTTCGGTATTCCCGCATCCTCCGGTTTGACCCCAAGCGCAAGAGCCGCATGCGTCGTCCAGTACGGATCCTTCAGCATGCCGCGGGCGACGGCGACCAGATCGGCATCCCCGTTGGCCACAACGGCTTCGGCAAGCGCCGGCTCCTCCAGCCGGCCCACCGCGACGACCGGCACCTCCAGCGCCTCGCGGATCGCCCGGGCCAGCGGCACCTGATACCCCGGATGTCCTCCCGGGCGGCGCGCGCCGAACGGCCCTTCCCCGCCGGAGCTGACGTGAAAGACGTCGACTCCCGCTTCCCGATAAGCCCGCGCCAGCCGAATCGCATGGTCAATATCGTAGCCGCCGTCGGCGTACTCCACTGCCGAGATGCGGAAGAACAGCGGCATATCGGCCGGCATTTCCTTGCGCACCGCCTGAGTGACCTCGACACCGAAGCGGGCCAGGTCGCGGCCGTATTCGTCGTCGCGCTGGTTCGTCAGCGCCGACTGGAACTGATGGATCAAGTACCCGTGCGCCCCGTGCAGCTCGATCATATCGACCCCTGCCTGCACAGCGCGCCGCGCGGCATCGCCGAACCACCCGGCCATCTGCTTCACTTCATCCGTCGTCAATGCCCGCGGCATGCGGTACCGGTCGCCGGGAAACTTGATGGCCGACGGTGCGACCGGCACTTCGGCATCCTCCGCCTTGCGGCCGGCGTGCGCAATTTGAATGCCGACCTTGCTCCCGTGCGCATGGACGCGTTCGATAATCCGCGCGAACGCCGGAACCTGCTCGTCCGACCACAGCCCCAGATCGAAGTCCGTAATCCGGCCGTCCGGATGCACATCCGTCATTTCGATAATGATTAAACCCGTTCCGCCGACCGCGCGGCTGACATAATGAACGTAATGCCATTCATTCGGCTTTCCGTCCTTGGCTTCGACCGAATACTGGCACATCGGCGCCATCACGACCCGGTTGCGCAGCTCCAGTCCCTTCATCCGATATGGAGAAAATAAAGATGCCGTCATCTTCGTCCCGCCCCTTCCTGCCGCTTATTGCGGATTCGTCGTCCAAATGCCGACTTTATTGACGAACACGCGATTCGGCAAACGGAGCGTAGCCGCTACGAGCTCCGCCACATCCTCAGGCTGCAGCATCCGGTCCTCGTCCCCGATTTTAAGACCCGTATTCACCGCAAGCTCCGTGTTCACCGTGCTCGGATTCAGCGCCGTAACTCGAATGTTCGACTTGCGCACTTCCTGCATCAGCGACTCCGTAAAGCCGATCACCGCGAATTTCGAGGCGCAGTACGCCGAGCCCGTCGCGAAGCCCCGCTCCCCGGCCGTCGACGCGATGTTGATGATCGTGCCGCTATTTTGCCGCAGCATGGTTGGCAGCACCGCGCGAGTTACGTAGTACGTGCCCATCAAATTCACCTGAACGATCCGTTCCCACGTGCCCGGCTCCATCTCCGCCACCGTACCGAAGCTGGCCGTGCCCGCATTATTGATCAAGATATCCGCCGATCCGAGCTTGCCGAGCAGCTCTTGTACGCCTGCATCGACCTCTTCCCGGTTCGCCACGTCGACAGCCGCCGTAAACACGTTGACTCCGTATGTACTCGTTACATGATCGCGCAGCGCCTCCAGATCGGCGGCCGTGCGCGCCATCAGCCCCAGATGCACGCCCTCCTTCGCCAGCTCCAGCGCAATCGCTTTGCCGATGCCTTTGCCGGCCCCCGTAATGAGGGCGGTACGATTTTTCAGTTCCATCTCTCTTCACTCCTAACGGAATTTTGTGGTGGACGTTTCCTGTTACAGGATACCCTTAAATTATATAAGCATTATGGCCCGTTCGCATCTTACGGCGTATACTGCTGGCGGAACCGCAGCGGCGAGATGCCGGCATAACGCTTGAAGCAGCTCGAAAAATACGGCGCATACTGAAACCCGACACGTTCGGCGATTTGCGCAACCGGCCACTCCGTCTTGATAAGCAGCAGCTTGGCTTGCTCCAGCCGGTATTCGTGCAAATACTCCATCGGCGTGCAGCGGTAAATCTCTTTCATGCATCTCACAATATAGTTCGGGTGAAAATGCAGCGCCTCCGCCAGTGATTCATTCGTGACGTCGGCCTGATAGTGCTGGCGGAGATAGGCTTCCGTCTTCTCCGCCAGCTTCAGGGCGGGTGACGCGCCGCTGCCGCCATACCCTTCGTCCAGCAGCCCCAGCAGCTCCATGAACAGCTGATGCTCGTTCCAATACGCCGCCGAGCGCTGCCGGCCCGAGTAGGCGAGCAATTGGCCGAGATGCCGCTCGGCCAGCGGAAATTCCGGCGGCGAGGCGTACTGCCGAATCCGCACCGGATACGGATTGGCCCACACCTGCCGGACCGGATGGGCCGGGCTTGCGGCATCGTCCGCCGTAGAGTACCACGTTCCGGTAAAGTCAAAGTGATTCCAATAAAATACCGTCTCCGTCTCGCAGGGCTTCACCGCATAATGATAGCGGTCAGGCAGCAGCAGCAGCGTCTGTCCTTCCGCCACCTCCCACGCCTGCTCCTCCTCCCCGATATAGAGCGTCCCTTTCACGACCCACAGCAAATCGAAGATGCCGAGGTTCCGCCGGCTCGGATGCTGTTCGCCCGGCTGCAGCACCGTCAATCCGGTCGCGATGTAATACGGCAGCGGCGGCTGCTCCATCCAGATCAGCCCTTGTTCGCCCATGCTCAAGCCCCCTTCCGGTTTAGTGTGAAATTTTATAAAAAACAGGTTTGAATTATTCGTAGATTCCCTTTCATTTGAAGGATAAACTGAGTTCAAGCAATAATCAAATGTCATATAAAATTCGACAGTACGAGGTGGGATTTCGCGTGGGAATTTCAACGAGCGGTCAGCACAGCAAAAATCGCATACGGATCCAAGACGGATTCTGGAATCCGTTTACGGAGCTTGTTCGGGAGACGGTCATCCCCTATCAGTGGGAAGCTTTGAACGATCGGATTCCGGATGCCGAGCCGAGCTATGCGGTCCGGAATTTCCGGATTGCCGCCGGGCTGGAGGAAGGCGAATTTGGCGGGATGGTGTTCCAGGACAGCGATATCGCGAAATGGCTTGAAGCCGTCGGCTATTCGCTCGCAAGCCATCCGGACCCCGAGCTGGAGCGGACCGCCGACGAATTGATCGAGCTTGTCGCCCAAGCCCAGCATGAGAACGGCTATTTGAACACGTATTTTACGATCAAGGAGCCCGGCAAACAGTGGACCAACCTCCACGAAGCTCACGAGCTGTACTGTGCGGGGCACATGATCGAAGCGGCGGTTGCTTATTACGAGGCGACAGGAAAGCGCAAGCTGCTGGATGTCGTATGCAAGTTCGCCGATTATATCGACACGGTATTCGGCAGCGAGCCCGGAAAGCTGAGAGGCTACGACGGCCACCAGGAAATCGAGCTTGCGCTCGTGAAGCTGCATCGGGTGACGGGCGAAGAACGGTATTTGAAGCTGGCGCAATTTTTCATTGACGAGCGCGGGACGGAGCCGAATTTTCTGGTCGAGGAGTGCAAGCAGCGGGGCGGATACAGCCACTGGGCGAAGAAGGTGTTGCCGATTCCGACGGTTCGCCAGATGGCGTACAACCAGGCGCATGTGCCTGTTCGTCAGCAGGACGCCGCCGTCGGGCATTCCGTCAGGGCGGTATATATGTACACCGCGATGGCCGACCTGGCCAGGCTGACGAACGACCGCGAGCTGCTGGAGGCGTGCCGCCGCTTGTGGGATAACACGACGAAGAAGCAGATGTACATCACGGGAGGAATCGGCTCGACGCATCACGGCGAAGCGTTCTCCTTCGACTATGACCTGCCGAACGATACCGTATATGCGGAGACGTGCGCGTCTATCGGTCTAATTTTCTTTGCCAACCGTATGCTCCAGCTGGAAGCGAAGAGCGAGTACGCCGACGTCATGGAACGGGCGCTGTACAACAATGTGATCGGCAGTATGTCGCAGGACGGCAAGCATTATTTTTACGTCAATCCGCTTGAAGTATGGCCGAAGGCTTCGGAGCTTAATCCCGGCCGCCATCATGTGAAGGCGGTGCGGCAAAAGTGGTTCGGCTGCTCCTGCTGCCCGCCGAACGTGGCCAGGCTGCTCAGCTCCTTGAACGACTATATTTATACGGCTGCAGCCGTAGAGAATACGGTGTACGTCCATCTGTTCATCGGCAGCGAAGCGCAGTTCGAGCTGGACGCCGGCCGGGTCGGGCTGCTGCAGCAATCGCGACTGCCTTGGGAAGGGTATGCGCGGTTCGAGCTCACGGCTGTGCCGGGCGGTGCCTTTGCGCTGGCGCTTCGCCTTCCGTCCTGGAGCGGCGGGCAGGCCGGGTTGAAAATTAACGGCGCTGCTGTGTCGTTCAACGTCGTGAACGGCTATGCCGTCGTGAAACGGGTGTGGGCTCCGGGCGACATCGTTGAATGGGAGCCTAGGCTTGAAGCGCAGCTGACCGCAGCCCATCCGGAGATCCGGGCCAATGCGGGCAAAGCCGCAATCGAACGGGGACCACTGGTGTATTGCCTGGAGGAAGCGGACAACGGCAGCCCGCTCGCGTCGTTGTCGATCGTTCGGGGTACGGAGCTGCGCTCGTACATGACACCGGAGCTGCCGGGCGGAGCCGTCGTCATCGAAGCGGATGGCCGCGCCGAGGAGCACGCTTCCTGGCAAGCGGATACGCCATACCGCCCGCTCGCTGAACTGCAGGGAGCGGTGCCCGTGAAGCTGACGGCGGTGCCTTATTACTTGTGGGGCAACCGGAAGCCGGGCGAAATGACGGTGTGGATTCGTACCTGCAGCGAATAATGTAACCCTGCTGTACGGTCAGGTCTCGTTGTTCACAGGAACCTTCACCTCCCTGTTCGCTGGGGATGTGAAGGTTCTTTTCGTGGTGCCGGCTGTTGCTTGCTAATGCCTTAGCTCCGCTGCAACAACGCCCATTCGGGCCTTGTTGCACCGCTTCCGCCCCCGGGCCAGCCGCTACAACGCCCATTTGGACCTTGTTGCACCGCTTCAGCCCCCGGGCCAGACGCAACAACGCCCATTTGGACCTTGTTGTGCCGCTTCAGCCCCCGGGCCAGACGCAACAACGCCCATTCGGGCCTTGTTGCATCGCTTCCGCCCCCGGGCCAGCCTCAACAACGCCCATTCGGGCCTTGTTGCACCGCTTCCGCCCCCGGGCCAGACGCAACAACGCCCATTCGGGCCTTGTTGCACCGCTGCTGCCCCCGGGCCTCCCGCAACAACGCCCATTCGGGCCTTGTTGCACCGCTTCCGCCCCCGGGCCAGCCGCAACAGCGTCCATTCGGGCCTTGTTGCACCGCTGCTGCCCCCGGGCCAGCCGCTACACCGCCCATTCGGGCCTTGTTGCACCGCTGCTGCCCCCGGGCCTCCCGCAACAACGCCCATTCGGGCCTTGTTGCACCGCTGCTTCCCTCGGGCCAGCCCCAACAACGCCCATTCGGGCCTTGTTGCACCGCTTCCGCCCCCGGGCCAGCCGCTACAACGCCCATTCGGGCCTTGTTGCACCGCTTCTGCCCCCGGGCCAGCCCCAACAACGCCCATTCAGGCCTTGTTGCACCGCTTCCGCCCCCGGGCCAGCCTCAACAACGCCCATTCGGGCCTTGTTGCACCGCTGCTGCCCTCGGGCCAGCCCCAACAACACCCATTCGGGCCTTGTTGCACCGCCGCTGCCCCCGGGCCAGCCTCAACAACGCCCATTCGGGCCTTGTTGCACCGCTGCTGCCCCCGGGCCAGCCGCTACAACGCCCATTCGGGCCTTGTTGCACCGCTGCTGCCCCCGGGCCTCCCGCAACAACGCCCATTCAGGCCTTGTTGTGCCGCTTCCTCCCCCGGGCCAGCCGCAACAACGCCCATTCGGGCCTTGTTGTGCCGCTTCCGCCCCCGGGCCAGCCGCAACAACGCCCATTCAGGCCTTGTTGCACCGCTGCTGCCCCCGGGCCTCCCGCAACAACGCCCATTCGGACCTTGTTGCACCACTTCTGCCACCGGGCCTCCCGCAACAACGCCCATTCGGGCCTTGTTGCACCGCTGCTGCCCCCGGGCCAGCCGCTACAACGCCCATTCGGGCCTTGTTGCACCGCTTCCGCCCCCGGGCCAGCCTCAACAACGCCCATTTGGGCCTTGTTGCACCACTTCCGCCCCCGGGCCTCCCGCAACAACGCCCATTCGGGCCTTGTTGCACCGCTTCAGCCCCCGCGCGCGGGCAAACAAAAGAAGCCGCAAATCATGCGGCTCATGACAATAAATTTTAGTACGACCCCCGAATATGCGCGGCAACCTGCTCCTTGTAGTACGCGCTCAGCTTATCGAGTTCATCCTGCGCGAACGCCGGCGTATCCACCACAGCGAGGTTGTCTTCGACTTGACGAACGTTTTTGAAGCCGGGTATGATGCAGGTAATGTTCGGATTTTGCAAAATCCAACGCATCGACGCACGCGCCATATTGCCGCGGCCTTCCGCGATCCACGACAGTCCCGCCGCAAGCTCGACGCCCTTCCGGAACGGGAGGCCGGCAAACGTCTCGCCTACGTTGAAATGCTCGCCATTCGCATTATACTGACGATGGTCGTCCGCCTCGAAGGTCGTGTCCGCCGTAAACTTGCCGGTCAGCAGACCGCTCGCCAAAGGCAGCCGCACCAGGATGCCGACGCCCGCTTCCTTCGCTTTCGGGAACAGCTCTTCGGCCGGCTTCTGGCGGAACAGGTTAAAGATAACCTGCAGCGCCTTCACGCCCGGCACGGTCAAGCAGAACAAGCCCTCTTCCACCGACTCGACGCTGACGCCGTAGTGACGGATCTTGCCTTCGGCCTGCAGCTTATCCAGCACCTCGAACACCCGGCCATCCTTCAGAATGGCAAGCGGCGGGCAGTGCAGCTGGTACAAATCGATCGTTTCCCGCCCGAGACGCTTCAGACTGTTCTCGCAGAACGCGCGTACATTCGCTTCGCTGTAAGTCTTCGGATCCCGGAAATCGAGTCCCCGGCCTAACTTCGTTGCGATGTAAATGTCCGACTCCTTCCCTTTCGTCGCCTTAGCCAGCAGCTCTTCCGCATGCCCCGAGCCGTACACGTCCGCGGTATCGAAGAAGTTGACGCCCGCATCCATCGCCCGCTGCAGTCCCGCCAGCGCTTCGTCGTCGCTCGTCTGTCCCCAGCTGCCGCCGATCGCCCACGTACCGAAACTAACCTCGCTGACTTGAATTCCCGTATTTCCAAGCTCCCGATATCGCATGCCCTAGTCAACCTCCAAGTGAAAATGAAATCAGAACGCCATCTCCCTTATCTTACCTTATAAAACCCGTGAAATGTAGCTTTGAAAATTCTGCATTTTCATAGCCGCTTCATTGCCGCTTCATTGCTGCTTCATTGCAGCTACATAGCCGCTTCATTGCTGCTACATTGCAGCTACATTGCAGCTACATAGCCGCTTCATAGCCGCTCTTCATAGCCGCTTCATTGCTGTTTCGTAGCTGCTTCATTGCTGCTCTCATTCCGCCCGCTCAAATCCTTTCAAGATCAGCCATACCGGGAAAATCAATTCAAAAATCCCGCCCGGTATAAACAAAACGCTCCCCGGCTCATACCCCATCATCGTTAAGCAGCTGCTCGCCATTAACGCGAAATAACCGATCATACCGAGTATCGACATCGCTCGCGGAATCAGCTTCGTCCGATACAGCAAGGAACAGAACAAAACGCTGCCCAAGCTGAGAACGAGCATCGCCAGCTCAAAAGCCATATGTTGGCCTCTCACCGCCAGCTTCCCTATCGTCACAAAATAAGCGTCTCCGTTGCCGCCCGCGGCGATATACTCTTCACTTATAGCAAGAAGCGCCAGCGTTCCGAGGATGCTGATCAGAAGCAGCGCGGACTCGATGAGCCTCGAACCGAAGTAACCGAGAGCGATCGACTCCCGATGCCGCTTCAACACCGGGTACATCAGCATGGCAATGCCGACCACGGCTGCGCAGTTGATCAGCTCCAGAAACAAGCCAAGCATCACTTTCATTCGATCCGGATACAGCCTAGCAAGGTATTCCGGTTGATTGAGCACCGAATCGATGAGTCCGCTCCCGATCAAAAATGCAGCCGTCGATATTAAAAATAAAGCGCCCGCCAGCCTGGCGGTACCCCGATTTGCGGTCATGTGTCCCTCTCCCCTTACGATCCTGGATTTACTTGCAGTATATCCTCGGCGGAGAGGAACGAACAGACACTTAAGTGTGGGTGTGGGTATAACCCAAGGCATCCGGGCCGGGGCAGCAGCTAACGGATCCATCCAAGCTTCCGGGCGAGCGCTATCGCCTCCGTACGCCGCTGCACCTGCAGCTTTTCAAAAATTCTTCGATTGTGTCCTTTCACCGTGTCCAGGGCAAGGTACAGCCGTTCGCCGATCTGACGATTCGAGAGACCGTCGGCAATCAGCTGCAGCACCTCCAACTCGCGTGGGGTTAATGTCTCTATAGGGGTCATAGCCGCAGACTGGCTTCCGCCCCCTGTCTGTTCCGCTTCGCATGCGGCCAGCAGCTTTCCGACATAGTCGGACACCCGCCCATAAGCAGCCGCTTCAGCGAGCAGCGGCACGATTGAAGGTCCTTCGTCAACGAAGCTGCGGATCACTCCCCCCGGCTCAGCCAGCTCCAGCGCTTCAAGCAGCAGCAAGGACGCCTGACTCTTCGCCCCCTGAGCCTGCAGCACAACCGCTTGCAAAATCGTCGCCTTCAACCGCTCGTCCCGCCAGCCTCTTGCTTCTGCCAAAGAGCGAATAGGCTCCAGAACGGCCAGCGCCGCAGCCGTGTCGCCGCGGGCCAGGTGAGCGCGGGCCGCACATAAGGGAAGCCCGTTCATCCGGGCCAAATGTGCAGCTCCCTCCATATCTCCCCGCCGAATCGCCGTCTGCACCTGAACCGCGGCAATGTCAGGCAAGCGATTCAGCAATCTATGCTCACGGATGAATTGCTTCACATCGGCCAGAATACCGGATGCCTGTTCCGCATCCTCCTCGGCAAGCTTCACTCGTGCGAAAAATAATCCGCAAGTTACAAGCGCATCGTTGCTATGGATTTGCCGTGCCAGATGCTCACACTTCTGCGCATATTGCATGGCATTCTCAAGATCGTTCCATTCATAGCGGATGCGGGCCAAGCCCATATAGGCCTCGCAAGCCGCCGGCAGCGGCACCTCGCCGGTTCGCTTCAAAGCGCTCCGGTACCGTTCCTCTGCCTCATACAGGCGGTTATCCTTTTCCAATAGGCTGCCTTGACTTACAGCGGCCATAATTCCAATCAAACTGCTGTCTATTCTTCGGCTGACCGACAAAACTTCGCTATAAGCCTCCATGGCCTCCTTACGGTCGCCGCGAAGCTGGTAAGCAACTCCCATCATCCATAATACGGCGACTCGGACAGGAAGCAGCTCCGGATTCAGATACTCCAAGGAGCGGCGCGACTGGGCGATCACGGTATCCGCCTGACTCGGCTCGAGCACCGGCGCCGCATGTCTCGGTGTAATATGTCCCACAAGGTCATCGGTCTTATCCTCGGCCACCGTCGTTTGCAGCGCATCTTCGGCGGCTTGCAGAGGGTGAGGCTCGGCGGCGAACGGCTGTCCAGCAAGCGCAATGGCGGCGACCGCGGCTCGCGTGGCAGCCATGATGCCGAGCAGATCGTTAGGCTTGGCATTCGTGTCCAAGCCTTGCATAGCCATGGCGGCTTCGGCAGCTTGCAGCTTCGGTTCGATCTCCGTCGGTCTGCCGGTAATCAATAATGCTGAGCCATAGATGATCCATAACGAAGGTCTCGCATCCAATTCAGCTTTGGGTAGCGTTTCCAGCCAGCTCAGTACCGGAGAAGCCGCGCCGCGAAGATGCAGCGGCATGCCTTCGCCTTCAGCGAGCCTTGCGGCGCGATCTACATGTCCGGCGGCAACGGCGTGGCGGAAAGCTTCGAGCGGCATGGCGTTATTTTCATACCACACGCTGGCTCGGTCATGTAATACGGTAACGCTCTCCAGCCCGGCGGAGGAGGAAAGGCGGTGCTGTAATTTGTGCCGCAGCAGCTCGGCGAAGAGGTGGTGATAGCGAAACCATCGATTCTCATCGTCCAGCGGGACGATAAATAAATTGGCGCGATAGAGCGATAACAGAACCTCGTCTCCGGATACGGATGCATCGCCGGGCAGAACCGCCTCGCAAAGCGGCCCGCACAGCCGGTCAAGCACGGATGTATAGAGTAAAAATGTCCGGGTTGCTTCCGGCTGCTTATGCAGAACCTCTTCCACCAAATAATCCAGCATGACACGCTGATTGCCGGCGAACGATTGCGGGAGAGGCTCGGCTGGCGGACGCCCCTGCAGGGTAACGGCGGCGATCTGCAGCGCGGCGATCCAGCCTTCGGTACGATTTTCCAGCGCCGCTGCCGCTTCCGCAGTCAGCTTTACGTTCATCACTCCGGTAAGAAATGCGGCCGTCTCGGACTCGGTAAACCGCAAATCCATAGCGCCCAGCTCGGTTACTTCGTCCCTTACCCGCATTCGGGCAAGCGGTAAACCCGGCTCCTCCCGGGTCACGACGACAAGGTGCATATTGGGCGGCAGATGTTCCAGCAGATACATGAGGGCCGTATGAACGGATGTATGGTGAATGACATGGTAATCGTCAAGAACGAGGATGAACGGTCCAGGGATGCTGGCAATATCGTTAATCAACACAGCCAGTATCGATTCGATCGGCGGCGGCTGGGGCGATTGAAGCAATTCCAGGGCATTGCGGGCTTGATTCTCTGCGATCGTATGGAGCGCCGCAATGACATACGCCAGAAAGCGATGAAGCTCGTTGTCTCCTTCGTCCAGAGACAGCCATGCTGCCGGACGGTCACAGGCCGACAGCCATTCGCTTACCAGGGTCGTTTTGCCGTAGCCGGCGGAAGCTGAAATCAAAGATAATTTACGGTGCAAACCTTCGCTCAGCTTCTCCGTCAAGCGCCGGCGGAGCAGCGCCTTGGGCCGGGCCCGGGGAATATACAGTTTCGTGGCTACGAGTGGAAACAGCATACGATCTCACCTTTTCCCGGAGGGGGCTGAATAGCCTTACAAGTCTGAGACGATCATATCACAGCAGCTTGAGCAGCGTCATGTTTGCGGCCGTCATCCTCGGCAAAAATGTCGGAGTTCTGCCGCTGGGCCGCTCATGTGCCGGAGTAACGCATCGCCGACAAAATCAGCACCATTCCTCGTTTGAAGGCTATTTATGAACCGACCTGGCTAGGCGAAAGCCGAGATCGTCGATGCGAAACGTAGGATGACTGCGGCGGCGGCACGTGGAGCCGCAGCCTCTCGCTTCTTCCGCCCAGCTGCCGCCCCGGAAAATCCTGTAGGAGCCGTACACGTTCACGTCATATAAATCCCAGCACCACTCCCATACGTTGCCGAGCATATCGTAGAGCCCCCACGCATTCGGCAGCTTCCTCCCGACCTCATGCGCCTTACCCCCGGAGTTGCCGCGATACCAGGCAATGTCGTCGAGCTCGCCGTAATAGTAGCCGGACGTTCCCGCTTTGCACGCAAACTGCCACTCCGCTTCCGTAGACAAACGATATCCGTTCGCCGTTATGTTCCAGACGGCACGCTCACCGTCATCGCTCACTGAGTAGCATTCCTGCAGCCCGGACCGCCGGGAAAGCGCATTACAGAAACCGACAGCGTCATTCCAAGACACTTCCGTAACCGGGGCCTGAGATTCGGCATCCGGTTCGGCTGAATGCGGCACCACTGAATTATACAACGCTTTCGTAACGGGAACCGGCGCCAGCAAAAACGAATCTACCGTAACCGTCCACGTCGATTGGATCCGATCGTCTCTTAACTGAATCTCGCCGGCCGGAATGTTCATCATCGGAATTTTCTTCATCGGAATGTTCACCATCAAATCGTCGGCCTGACTATGCTCGTGCACATCGCGTTCACCGCCCAATCGCCCTTCGTTTGACATCATTCTTCCTCCTTCTTCAGCTTCACCCGCTAAGCTTCTTTTATCTTAAACCTCCCGACGTACTCCTCGCAGATGTACCGGTTATCTTCGCCATTGCTAGGCTTAATGTTCGCCACGCGAAAGAAGCCCAGCCCTACGACCATCGCCATTAGCCCGTAAGCGGCGCTTTGGGAATCCTCAACATTCATATGTCCCGTCTTGTTGCCGTACTCAAAAATTTTAGCTATGCCTTGCAGATCGGCCAAATAGCTTTCGGACAGCACTTCTTGCAGCCCGCGGTCCAACACCGCCTTCGAGAAAAATTGCAGGAATAGCCTTGCCTGGTCTTCATACGGAATGTGCATCTTCTCCACTCCATCGAGCCCCGACACATTGATCGCCTTTGACGCACTTTCACTTGACGGCGGGAGCATGTGCTTAAGCGCAACGTCGAGCATTTGCCCGGCCGGCATGGTAGTATCGATCTCCGATTGGATCTTTTGACCATAATAGGCCAAGAACGCCTTAAAAGCCTCGACTGTCAAGTGGTCCTTATTCTTGTAGTAATACGTGACGACTCCTTTGGAGCAGTCGGCATACTCGGCAACTTTATCGAGCGTCATCCCGTCCATCCCGTATTTGCTGATACAAGTTAACGTGGCGTTGATGACATCTGCGCGGCGCTTCGGTTCCATTCCTACTTTGGGCATGCGGTTACCTCTTTTTATTCCGAATGGTCAGTATAAAAAAACAATAGCGAATATGGCTGTTATTGTCAACTGTGAAGCCATGCTCGGCGAAGCTGTAGAGTTCCATCTGCGGCTGCTTTCATCATGCAGCTATGGCACGTGAAGTCGCCGAGCCCGATACTAGGAAACGGTACTTCACGGGCTCCTCTTCTCGATCCTAGCCAGCTCGTGCCGCATTGATTATGCCAATCACCGATCGCAGCGCCCCAGCCACGGGCAAGAGCTTGCCGGTGCAGTACAGCGACCGCTGCATGTCCCAAATAGAGGATTTTGAGGGCGCTAATATTACTCTTTGTCCTATGAAAGCTGGAATAAAGGAGCGGCGGGGGCTTATTTTTTCTGAGCTGACCCAAAACGCCACCTTTTCTCGGCTTTGCAGGAAATTAAGAATCTGCGAATCCGCTATTTGGTTGAAAATCAACCAATTGAAGCAAATAGCTCCCTGCGAAACCGTTAATTAGCCTGTCACATCTACGATTGTTTCACCTTCCACGGACCTACCCGCTACAACTCCCCTAGACCCAACACGCAACAAAAGCCGCCCTCCACACCAAATCGCGGGAGAGCGGCTCGCCAAATCCATCATCTATCGTCAAAACCTTACTGCAGCTGCGGCTCGGCAGCACCGGCCGGAGTGCCTGCCGCAGCACCGCCTGCAGCACCGGCCGCAGCACCGCCTGCAGCGCCACCTGCAGCACCGGCCGCAGCGCCGCCTGCAGCACCGGCCGCAGCGCCGCCTGCAGCACCGGCCGCAGCACCGGCCGCAGCACCGCCTGCAGCACCGGCTGCAGCCACAGCGGCCGCAAGCGGCGTGCCCTGCAGGAACGGCGTCGGCTCGCCCGCGATGTGCAGGTGGAGCCGGTGCAGTGCGCGCGTGCACACGGTGTAGAACAGCTTCCGCTCGCGCTCGCTGCGGTAGACGGATGCGCCGGCGTTGTACACGATGACGGCGTCGAATTCGAGTCCTTTGGCGAGCGCAGCCGGAATCACGGTGAGCTCCGAGCTGAAGCCGGCGGACTCCTTCGTGACGAGCTGCAGCGGCGGCTGCTCCCCGCCGGCCGCAGCCCCCGCGCCGGCAGGCAGCTCCGCCCCCGCCGCGGCGCGCGCTTCCTGCAGCCGCTCGTGCGCCCGGCGCGCCTCCGCCTGCGTCTTGCAGATGACGGCGACCGTCTTTGCGCCCTCCGCCCGCAGCCGCACGACGTCGCGCCATACCTGCGCCGGCAGCTCCGCCGCACCGGCCGCCGCCAGCACCTGCGGCGGCTCGCCGCGGCGCTCGAACGGCTCGACCGACTCCCGCTCCGGCAGCACGGCGGCGGCCAGCTCCGCGATCTCGGTCGTCGAGCGGTAGCTCTTCGTCAGCCGATAAATGCGCGTATCGTCCTCCTGGAACAGCTCCGCGATCGAGCCGTATTCGCCGCCGCCCTGCGCATGCTGATAGATGCCCTGGTTCCAATCGCCGAGCAGCGTGAATTTCGCACGCGGGAACAGCCGCTTCAAATACGAAAACTGGTACGGCGTATAGTCCTGCGCCTCGTCGATCAGCACGTGCCGGATCGCCGACAGCGTCTGTCTGCTCTCGATCCGGCCCTTCAGATCGACCATCGGCGTCGCATCCTCGTACGGAATAAGGCCGCGCCCCAGCCGCTCCAGCGTATCGCGGCATACGCCGTTCCACAGCTCGCCCCCGGGCCTTGCCGCAGCGATCCGCTCCCGCACGGCGGGAGCGTCGGCCCCTGCCTCCTCCGCCAGACGGGTCCACAGCGACTCGTCCTCGAACAGCCGCGCGTACAATCCCCCAAGGTCCCAGAACTCGAACCGCTTCGCCTGTTCGATGAGCGGTCCGTACCGTTTCTTCGCCTGCTTCTTCGCCATCGTCTGCAGCTCGGGGTCCGCACCGAGATATTGCGGCGCATTGCGGAGCCGGCGATAGTACCGTTTCTCCGCTTCGGCCTTCAGCGTCTCCAGCTCCTCCTGCAGCCATTCCGAGAGCAGCTCCATCCGCTCCCATATCGGCCGCGTCGTGCGGTGCTCGTAGAACCGTTCCGCTAGACGCGAGGCCTGCAGCACGACGCGGTCCTTAACCATGAAATCCCGAAACTTCATGCCTTCCCGCTCCAGCAGCTTCGCATACAGCCGAATCGCCTCCGCGAACGCAGTGGACGATTTGAACCGCACGCCCGCCGTCCTCACGGCCTCCAGCTCTTCGCCTTCGGGACGGCGCAGCTGCGCCTCGAACTGGTCGTAGGCGTCTTCGACCGCCGGGCCTTGATCAGCGCCGGCCCCGCTTCCCGCCGCGACCGCGCCCAGGTCGTCCAGCTCCCGCTCGAGATGCTCCTGGAACGTCGTCTGCCGCATATTGGCTTCACCCAGCTCCGGCAGCACGTTCGACACGTAGTCGCTGAACAGACGGTTCGGCGAGAACAGCACCATGTTGCTGCTCGACAGCAAGTCGCGGTACCGGTACAGCAAATACGCGACGCGCTGCAGCGCGACGGACGTTTTGCCGCTGCCCGCCGCTCCCTGCACGATCACGACGCGGCTCGTCGTATCGCGGATGATCTCGTTCTGCTCGCTTTGGATCGACGTGACGATGCTTTTCATTTTGTCGTCGGCGCTTCGGCCGAGCAGCTGCGCGAGAAGGCCGTCGCCGATGCGCAGGCCTGTATCGAAATAGTCCGTCAGCCTGCCGCCGCGGATCAAGTACTGCCGCTTCAGCGTCAGCTCGCCGTGAATCGTCTCGCCCTTCGGAACGCTGTAGGAAGCCGGCCCCGGAGGAAAATCATAGAACATCCCCGAGATCGGCGCGCGCCAGTCGTACACGAGCAGCTCGTCGGTTTCCGGGTCGACGACCGACATCAGTCCGATATACACCTTCTCCTGCAGACCCGTCTCCGCCTCGGTAAAATCAATCCGCCCGAAATACGGCTCCTCCATGCTCCGCTCCAGCCTGCGCAGCGTATCGTACGCCTGCTCGAACGTGCGCTCCTGCTGGCGCAGCACGTTCGCCTGCGCACGGATGCTGGCAGCCGTCTCCATCAGATCATCGTCGTGCTCGGCGTTCAAGCTCACATCGTCCCAGAAGTCGCGGCGGATCGACACGACCCGCTCGCGGCGGTCCGAGACGAGCGACTGCGCTTTTTCCTTCAGCCTCCCCATCAGCTTGACGATCCCGCCGAGACGCACCGACTCCCGTTCGTATTCGTTCCGCTCCTGCTCCGAACGTTCTTTCTCTGACATGACGACTCCCCCTGACGACTGCATTTTCTATAGTTTAATATATGCGATGAATGATGTCTTCGAAATCCGGTTCTTCCATATGCACATCCGCAATGGGCCCCCATGTGCCGACCGTCTTGAGCATGTCCATGACGCTGATCGTCGTCCGGTTGCATTCCAGCGTTACGCCGCTGTCCGTCCGCCCGGTCAGCCGGAACGCCCCCTCCCATCGCTCCGGCACCGACCAGCCGCCCGATGCGCCGCCGGCACCAACGCTTCCGCCAGCCTCAACGCCAGTGCTGCTGCCAACGCTTTCTCCAACGCCAACGATGCCGCCGTTTCCCCCAGCACCGACACCGCTAACGCCAACGTCTCCGCCGCTGCTAACGCTGCCGCTCCCGGCGCCTTCGAACGTCACCCGTATGACCGTCGGCAGCCCGATCCGCTCCCGCAGCGCCGCGATCGAGCCATCGTAAGCCAGCTCGCCGCGGTTAATGACCATGACCCGCGAGCACAGCTGCTCGATATCGTCCATGTCGTGGGTCGTCAGCAGAATGGTCACGCCCAGCTCGCGGTTGAGCTTCTGCAGAAAGCTCCGTATGCTCCGTTTCGCGAGCACGTCCAAGCCGATCGTCGGCTCGTCGAGAAACAGCACATCCGGCGCATGGAGGAGTGCGGCGGCCAGATCGGCGCGCATCCGCTGACCGAGCGACAGCTTGCGGACCGGCGTCTGCATGAATTCGTCCAGCCCGAGCAGCTCCGTTAATTCCTCCAGCCGCCGCCGCTTGTCTTCGCCGGGCACCTTGTACATGGCTGCTAGTATATCGTAGGAATCCTTTACCGGCAAATCCCACCACAGCTGCGTCCGCTGGCCGAACACGACGCCAAGCCGCCTCGCCACCTCCGTCCGCTGGCGGTGCGGACTGAACCCGGCGATGCGCACACTGCCTGAGGTCGGATGGAGAATGCCGGTTAACATTTTGATCGTCGTCGACTTGCCTGCGCCGTTCGGGCCGATATAGCCGACAAACTCACCGCGCTCAATCGTAAAGCTCACGTCCCGCACCGCCGTCTTCTCCAGCCTGGCGCCGGACCACAGGCTGCGCAGCGCGCCGAAGCGCCCTTCCGCAGCAACCGGGACCCGGAAAGTTTTGCTAATATTCGTCACGGATATCATGCGTTGCCTCGTCTCCCTTCATTCAGCGTTCAACTGCCGGCGCTCTGGTAGCGGCTCAGACCGAACCTCCAGAAGCGCAGCGACAGCATCAGACACAGCCCTGCAACCAGCGCGGTCGCCCCCATCACCCAGAAGCCCGGCTCACCGCGCAGCACGTACAGCGACGGAATATAGTTGGCAAAGCCTACGGGAATGAGCGTGCAGAGCACATACTGCAGCCATTTGGGATACAGCGACAGCGGATATTGGGCTGCGAACTTGGAGGCGTCCTCGGTGACGACCTGCAGCTCGCGGATGCGCGTAATCCAGAAGCCGGCGGTTGCCGTAGCGAGTCCGATCGCGAACAGGATGACGGCGCCGGTGACGACCATGAGCAGCGTGAGCGGCACGGCGGCCCAGCCTACCTGCCCGGCGGCCATGAGCTGCTGCAGGCTCCAGGCCACCATGGTTACGCCAAGCAGCGGCTCAGCGGTATACAGCGTCACGTTCTGCGACATGAGCGCGAGCAGTACAGGCACGGGCCGGGTCAGGAGCTGATCGAGGTCGCCGCTGACCAAATATTTTTCCAGCTGGTGCACATCGCTTGCGAAGGTCCGGTACAGCGCCTTGCACAGCACAATCACACCGTACAAATAGGCGACCTCCGCCATGCTCCAGTCTTGCACTTGGCCGAAACGCCGGAGCACAACCGCGATCAAGGCGAAATCGATGACGTTGACGAACGCCGCCATGATCGTACCGACGACAAAATTAAACGGATGCTGCATCCGGCTGCGGACCGAAGCCTTTACCAGCAAGAGATACATGCGTAATGACGAGCCATCGAGCCGTTTCATCGCTTACCCTCCTTGAACTTCCAGCTTGCGTCTTGCAAGCCGCGTCGCGAACAGGCAAAGCCCGGTCAGCGCAGCGCCCCATAACAGAGCGGGCACAATCGCTTGCGGTCCCTCGAGTCCCATAAACATGCGTGTCGTGTGATACTGGATGTACGGGTACGGCGTGACCGCACTGAGCTGACGAAACGGCTCCGGAAGCCATTCGAGAGGGATGAAGAAGCCCGACAGCAGCGTATGGCAGGCGTAATTGATCCAGAACAGCCAGCGCGATTCCGTCGTCCACAATGCGGCGATGCCGATCAGAAACTGCAGGCAAATCGATAGGTAAGCGGCGCAGATGAGGCTCAGCAGGGTCCATGCGTAGACGGCGGGCTGCTGCGGCAGCGGAAAGCGGAAGATGAGGTAGTAGAAGACGAACATCGGCAGCGATTTGTAAAGCGCCTGATAGGCGATTTGGCCCCACTCTCTGCCCATCAGCTGGTAAAATAACGGCGTCGGCCGCATCAGCTCCAGCGAGATTTGGCCGGTGCGCACGCTCTGCTCGAGCCCGAGCCCGTTCGTAAGGAACAGCACGATATGCAGCACCGATTGGTTGAAGGCGATGTAAGCGACCATCCCCCCGGTGCCGTAGACCCCCAGCACATTCGCGGTGCCGCCGGACGCTCCGATGCCGGCCCAAATCGAGGCGTAGACGAAGCCGAACACGGCGGAGCCGATATTTTGAATCCAGTTGGCCATCCGATATTGATGATTGCGCTTGAACGACTTGCGAACCAAAACGGTGAACAGCAGTCAAACCCCTCCCCGCGGATGGAAAATAGCCCCAACTTCAAAAAAGAGAGCGTTTTCTATCATACTAGAAGGGGTATGCCGCTGCAAGTTATTTTTGAGTAAAGGTTCGTAATCCTCAGGCGGTTCGTCCGCCGAAGGGAGACTCGGCTCCCGGACTGCCGGATGGATATCGTTCACACTGCAAATTCGGCGGCATCGTCCAAGCGGGAATGCCTGGGCAGCCGGATCGTGAACGTGCTCCCTTTCCCCGGCTCCGAGTCGAGCACGATGGTGCCGTTATGCGCTTCCACGATGCTTTTGACGATCGCAAGTCCTAGCCCGGCTCCACCGCTCTGCCTGCTGTCGCTGTTGTCGATGCGGTAAAACTTGGAGAACAGCTGCGGCTTCGCCGCATCCGGGATGCCGAGGCCATAGTCGCGCACCGAAAGGGCGACGGTGTCCCCGGCCGCAGCCAAACGGATGTCGACGCGGTCGGCATCGGGCGAATATTTGATAGCGTTGGAGATCAATTGGTTAACCGCCTGCCGCAGCCGACCGGAATCCGCCAGTACGAAGCACCTGTCTCCTTCTACGCTTAACTGCACGGCATGCTTCTGTTTCCCTCGCCACTGCCGGGCGACCTCCTTCAGCAGCACGGCCGCATCGATCCTCTCCTTGCGATAGGCGAGCTTTCCCTGCTCCATGTGCTGAATGTCGAGGAAATCTTCGATCAGCCGGCCGAGCCGAAGCGCTTCCCGATGCACCGTCCCCAAATAATGGTTCGTCTTCTCCGGAGTCAGCTCGCGCGTCAGCAAAATCTCCACAAACCCTTGAATGGAAGCCAACGGAGTTCGCATCTCATGGGAAACGGTCGAAATCAGCTCATTTTTCAGCACATTCACACGCTCCTCGCTGCTGCGGTCACGGAACACGAACAACGTCTCGCGCCGGTTGCCCTGCCTCGTCACATTCGTAATGGGAATGCCGTGCACCTCGATATGCAGCGTGGCTTCCGGCCGATGCAGCTCGTACTTTTCCTGAAAACCCGGTGCGTGGCCGCGGGCATATGCCGTCATTCGTTCCAGAAAATACGGATCCGCCTCCAGCCCCCACTCCAAGCTGCGGTAGCTTTCCGCCAACGTCCGCCCGGTCAGGTCTCCGCAATGGAAAAAGCTCAAAAACCGCTCATTCGCAAACAAAATCACACCGTCCTGGTCGCAGAGCAGGATACCGTCCAATTGGGCTTCCAGCACCCGGTCGATGAGCCGGCGGTGCTCGTCGATCCGTTGTTCGGCAAGACGCTGCTCCGTAACGTCCCGAACCGATGTGAGTACCGCCTCTGTACCGTCGTAATCGATCATCGTCGAAGTAACTTCCACATAGACCGTGCCTCCGTTCTTCGATACAAGCCGGGTTTCGTCGATTTCTGTCGGAAGTCCGCTCTCCTTCAACCGCAGGATTCGATCCAACATTCGCTGGACGTCCCCAGGGTGAATGTAATCATAGATCATGCGTCCCTTTAGCGCAGCCGCCGAATCCTCGCCGACAATCGCCGCAGCAGCGGCATTGGCATACAGCATCCGAAACGCCTGATGCACGACGACCGGTTCCGGAAGAAATTCGACAACACGGCGGTAGCGTACTTCCCTGGAGTGCCGCTCGCGCTCCATCAGTCTCATGAATATATAGAAGATCAGCCCGGTCAATACGGCGACAATGGCTCCGCCCCACAGCAAAGCGCCAAGCGCGGACGGCTTCGGGCTGCAAACATACAAAACGGACAGCAGCCCGTACACGACCAGCAACTGGACTCCGAGACAAGCGCCGGCGATTCCCAAGGATGAACGTTTCATAGGTTCACGTACCTTTCGGATCTTGGATGTCATCGCTTTAATGGTACGGTTTAGTTGTTTAGAAAGTATTAGTACGGCTGGGTAATTTGACCTATAAATATCCTGTTCACCATAATTCGACAAATAGGGCATTTAGGCTCATATCCAAGAAATACTATTCGTCATATAATGACATCAACAGCCGCATAAAACCTGCTTCTACATCCCGATAATGGCAAACCTGACGAAAGTTGGGGACGCAAAGCTACAGGGGCTTCGCCGCACGATCATGCGGTATGCCAGCCAGCCGCCGAACGATTTGGAGGGACGGATCGAGGCAATCACGCGTATGGCGCAGGGTTGCCTTCATTCATGGAGAAGCGGCTACGTGCCGGTTGCCATACCCGAGGGAGGCTAACCATCATGAGAAGAAAGTCCGCATTCATCGCCGCACTTGTACTCGTCATCCTCACCGCTATGCTGCTTCCGGTTTCCGCCGCATCCGCCGCATCAACCGTTTCGACGAAGCTGAAGGCTAAATCCAGCGTTTCGTTCCGCGACAAACCTTCAACCTCCAGCACCGTTATGCGCTATCTCAAGATCGGTGAAATCGTCACTGCACTGGACATGCCGACACCGAGCTGGTATCAAGTGAAAGATGCCTCCGGCGTCATCGGCTACGTAAGCTCCGGAGCTTCGTACACGACGGTTTATTCCAATGCCAAAACATTGGCCTCCACGGCATTCCGCAGCCAGCCTTCGGCGGCCTCGACGGTCATTCGAACGCTTGCAGCCGGAACGGAGCTCGATATCAGGGAGAAAATCAATGCCGATTGGTACCGTGCCGAAGATGTGAACGGCGCTTCCGGATACGTGACAACGTCCGCAGCCGTCATCGACGCCAATTTCGAAGTGACCGGCGTTGTGCTGCCGCTGCCAGAAAGGATCGAAGCGATTATTGCCGCCGGCCAGCAGTACATGGGCACTCCTTATGAGTTCGGCTCGACTCGCTGGAACACCTCGACGTTCGACTGCTCCGACTTCACGATGACGGCGTTCTGGGACGGCGCTCGTACCGTACTGCCGTCGGATTCCGACTCGCAGGGCGACAAAATCCGTTCGATGGGCAACGACGTCTGGTCCTGGAACGAGCTGAAGCGCGGCGATCTGATGTTCTTCATGTCCTCCCGCTCCAACTACAGCGGTGTGGACAAGACGACCGAGCCGATCACGCACGTAGGCATCTACCTCGGCAACGGTCAAATTCTGCACACGTATTCCATTGCCTCCGGCGGCGTCCGCATCGATACGATCGCAGGCTCGCAGTGGGAGAAGCGCTTCCTGTTCGGCGGTTCGGCATACTAAACAATACATAATATCGGAATGGCCCTTGCAAGGCCTCGTCTTGCAGGGGCCTCTTTTGTTTTGGCAATCCGGCGAATTCGTTGTATGATAACGTGTGACAGCAGCGGACGGCCAGAGGGGGAATTTGGCGTGATAAACAAAAACAAAATCAAAGCAGCAGCGTCGGTTTCGGGTGAACGGGTATGACATTGCGAATCGGGATTGACGCCGGGGGTACCTTAACCAAGATTGCAATCATGAATGATCATCTCGCACCTGCGGAAGCATTGAAGTTTCTCAAGTTTCCTTCATCTGAAATTGAACGAACGGTGGCCTGGCTGGCCGCTGAAGCGAACGGTGCGGTGCTTGCCTTCACCGGAGGCAAGGCCGGCATGCTCCGCGCTTTGGCTGAGCGGGAAGCGGTAGCCACCGCTTCTGGCGTCGATGTGCTCGCCGTTCCGGAGTTCGAGGCGACCTGTACCGGCGCGCGCTGGCTGCTCCAGCGTCAAGGCCGGAGCATGGAACGGTTCTTGCTGACGAATGTAGGAACCGGCACTTCGATCCATTATGTTACGCAAGATGGCCATGAACGGGTCGGCGGCACCGGCGTCGGCGGCGGCACCATCATCGGGCTGTCGGCCTTGCTCGGGTGGAGGGACGGCAGCTACGAAGATTTGGTCACCGCTGCTTTGGATGGAGACAGGTCCCGCGTCGACTTGAAGGTTTCCCACATCTATGCAGGTGTAACGCCCCCCATTCCCGGCGATTTGACGGCAAGCAACTTCGGCAATGTGCGCAGGCAGTCCGAGCCGGTAGGTATCGAGGACGCGCTGGCGTCCGTCGTCGGGCTTGTCGGCGAGACGGTAACGACGGTAAGCGTGCACGCCGCCCGCGAACGAGGTACGGCGGACATCATTTATATCGGCTCCACGTTTCTCGGCAATAAGCTGCTCGCGGACATCGTTTACCGGTACACCCGGCTTCGCGGCGGCGAGCCCTACGTGCTGCCGGACGGCGAATACAGCGGGGCGGTTGGCGCACTGCTTGCTCTGCAAGGGTAAATTTTCCACATGAACTTTACAACAAAATCGGCCTCCGCACCGTCAGAAGAGTAAAACACCTCTTCAACACGGCAAAGGAGGCCGATTATTTTGGCCGCATTGCAGCGCTATATCCGTCATACTCGTACATTCGGAACCTTGATAGCCGTCTTATGCGGCTTGCTGCTGGCAGCTTCCGCAGCTTTACCTGTCTTTCCGAAGCAGCATGATACGCTTGGCTCGCAGCAGCTGGAGCAAAGCCTTCGCGGGCAGGGGCTTGCGCTCACGCCGATCGGCGATACGGCTTATGCCGCCGGCGCAGCCGCTTCAAGCCTGCACGGAATCGACATCGGTCCGCTTGCGGGCGTTTGGCCGCAGCGGTATCGGATCGGCACCGCGGAAGCGTCCGCCGGGAACGCGCCTCCGCGAACGGAGACGGACAGCATCCCGGCACCGGGGCCCGCGACGGAGGCGGAGTCACGGCCGGTGTCGGGGCCAAGCCCGGAGGCGGGGTCTGCAGCGCAGAAGCCGGAGTCCGCAGCGAAGGAGAAGCCTATGCCGGCGGAAGGGTCTGCAGCGCGGGAGTCGGGGGCCGAGCCGGCGCCAGCGGACGTACCCGCCGACGAGACGATCGCCGTTTATGTTTTCAAATCCGCAGCAGAGCGAGTCATCGCTGAGGATGAGCTGCAGCTTGCCTATCGCAGTCCGGGTCCCCCGCTCAATCCCGTCATTTTCCGCCGCGGCAATGTTTTGCTGCTCTACTGGCCCTCGCTGATCATCAACCAGTCCGGCACTACGTATGGAGACGCACTGCAGAGGGCGTTAAACTCGCTCTCTTGACTTTTTTGGCAAGCTTCAGCAGCCGGTCGTTATTTGGCTCTTCGCCGGTAGAACTCGGTAACTTCATTGAAGGAAGGGCCGCCGGTCCCCGATACATAATTTTCATCGTTGATGTCGAAATCGGTGTTGCCCGAACGCCATCGTACCGAGCGATTAAATCAAGCTCACACCAATACGAGGAGTGATGAATAGGCAGTTTACTATGTTGGTTTATGAGAAACCGGAGCATTTCGGCCATCGGAACGATCCGGAAAAGATGCAGCAATATTGGGCAGGCTTCCCGGAATTGGACTTTGCAGGGATTCCGCGGCCAGAGCCTATTTGCTCGATCAGCTGGCCGCTTTAGACTAGTAATGCACATGAAATCCGTGAAAACATTAGGCCTGGCCGGCGTAATAACCCGTAATCATTTCGGCTGAAGGCGTTGGTGGGATACAGGCCGCGGCGGTCCCGCCCGCTGCCGTCTCCACATCGTGACCGCCATCCATAAACACCCGACCGTGATCAGCAGCCCGTGAGCCACGCGGATTGGCTGACTGCCCATATACTGGGGGAGGTACAGCAAAAATCCTAGAGCGAACGGAATGCCGCTCCATTTGGTTATGAGGCGAGACTTCCATATGGCTGCGGCCATAAGAGCGGTACCCAATCCCAATAAAATCAGGCCGGCCGTAATCATCACGAATCCCGGTCCGAACCGGACAGCGTTCGCTAAGCTGATGAGCTGGACATTTTGCTGGTTCATCGCTTCCCGGCCGATTGCATTCAAGCTGAATACTTCCGCGCCATAGAACGGCAGTGTGAGCCCGGTTCCGATCCAGCTTATCAGCATACCGCGATAAGCAAGCCGCTCCACAGAGCTTCCCTGAAGCAGAATGTAAAGACCGAATACTCCCAGCATCATCAAAATAAAACCAAGTATGGCGAACACGTGCGATACAATCCATCCTGTGGACGCGAATGCTGCAGCTCCCTGCATCGTCGCCTCATCGGAGAATGGGCGAAGAGCCGGGTATAGGACAAACAGGACGCCGGCGACCGCTAAAGCGGCAGCCCCAAACCGAGTAACTTTCATGACAATGTCGGGTTCCCTTCTGCTAATCATCTTCGTTCTCCCTCCTCAATCCAAAACTAATATCAAATATATTTTAACTAATTATATTAGTTTTATCAATCAATTGTTTAGCTTTTCATTTCGAATTATTTGTAAAAGGGGCGGCAAGCAGCCTTACCGTCCGGAAAGCCCCGAAGGCCGCCTTCGCGGCTTTCCGGACGGGCGCGGCTCAGGCAAGAGCAGACTTCTTTACGCTCGCTTTGCTCCTGCGGATCGATACGATGATTGCGGTAAAGGCCAGCAGCAAAGCGAATGCCGCAACCCAAGGATTGTACAGCACCGTCGCATTCGCCGTTACGGCCATGCCCCCGGCGGCTGCGCCTGCCGCAAGGCCGATCTGCGTGACGGACAAGTTCAAGCTGATGATCAGGTTAGCCGACTTCGGTGCTTTCTCGATAAAATACGTTTGCGTAGCCGGCCCCATAACGAACATGGACATGACCCACAGCGCCAAGAGCCCCATAGCAAGCGGAAACGAATGCACCGCCGGCGGAAGCAGCGCGAGCGCCGTCACCTGCACAATCATGCTGACCACGATGACCGGTACGCTGCGCCATCTGTCGACCGCGGAGCCGCCGGCCCTGGAACCGATTGCGCCGGCAGCACCGATCGCGAGCATAATGAGGCCGATGTCAGCCGGGCTCCGGTGCAGGATGGAATCCAGGAACGAGGACATGTAGGTGTACATGACGGAAGTGCCGCCCTCCCGGAGCAGGACGAATAGCAGCGCGACGAAGATAACGGGATTCGTCAGTACGGACAATTGTTTTCCGAACGGAACCTGCTCGTCTCCTTCCATCTCTGGCAGCAGCAGCGCCATACCGGCCAGAATGAGCAGGCTCCCTGAGGCCAGGAAGACGAAGATCATCTGCCAGCCGAACATTTCGGTCAAGGCAATGCCGATCGGCACGCCGAGAATCATCGCGCTGCTGAACCCGAGAATGATGGTGCCGATCGCACTTCCGATTTTATCCGGGGAGACTAGCTTGGCGGCGGCGCTGAAGGCGGCCACTGTCAGCACGCCGGAGCTGACGCCGAGCACGACGCGGGAGACAAGCAGCAGGGTAAAGCTTGAGCCGATCAGGGAGACGAGATTGCCGGCCGTGAACGCAAGCATCGTGAGGAGCAGCAGCCGCTTCCGTTTCATCAGTGCCGTCAGCGAAATGATGATCGGAGTTCCGATAGCAAACGCCAGTGAGTAAACGGTGATCAGCTGCCCGGCCCATGCAACGGAGACATGCAGCTGCTCGGACAGCACATTCAGAATGCCGGAGACGACGAGCTCGGACGTCGCTGTGAAGAATACAGCTATAGTAAGAAGGTAAATGACCATTCGGTTCATAACGGACCAACCCTTTCGTAATTCGTTTGCGGCTCCCGGATAGCTAGGCCGGTGAGACCAATCTTCATCCACATACTGGCTGGACGGCCGTCCTCACAACCACTGCGATGCGATTAACCGAATTATAAGCGGGATCGTTTCATTGCGTAAGAACGCAAACGATTTGGATTACGTCCTTCGATCTTGACCAGCTAACAAAAAGTTAGTTGAGGCCAGAGGGATGAGCACGCAAAAAAAACCGCCCAAGGCTTCCCCCAGGCGGTTATGAATACAGCTGCTTCCGTTCCTATCCGAAAATGGAAATTACGGCATTCTGCCGACGCGGTCGTTGGATTGCTGCGCCGTGCCGCCCCATTTCCGCACCCACGTGCTCATTTCCTGCAGTGCCGCGTAGAACTCTCTGCCCTTCTCGGTAAGCGAATATTCCACCGTCACCGGAATCGTAGGGAAAACCTCGCGGTGCACCAGATCGTACTTCTCCAGGTGGCGAAGCGTGTCGGTCAGCGATTGGGTCTTCACAACGGCGACGTTTCGCTGCAGCTGGTTGAACCGCTGCGCTCCGGGGAGCAACGCCTCGAGCACGAGGAGCGCCCATTTGGAGCCTAGAATCAGGAGCACTTCGCAGATGCTTTGGGCGTGCGACTCCGCAGGTTCCATGTTCGCGCTGTCTTGCTTGGCCATTGGCGTAACGCCTCCTTACTGGCATGTGGGTGAAGCGAGCGACCGAGGTCATTTGACTTGTAAACATCCGTCACCGCATCTACCCGGCCGGCGATGACCAAAGCCGCACTGCCGATCAACGCGGCCGTCGGGCGCATATCCATATCGCGGACGGCGGCCCGGCTTCCGGCGATTTCCTTCGGACGAGTGGCGGGCACCCTTCCCGGATTGAGGCGACGGGCGGATGCTCCGACTCAGCATATGCGAAGGGAACCCATTCTTGACGAATATATTTGCAAATTCGGGCAGTCTCCCCCGGCCGGCACCGAGGCGATCAAAGCCCTCCTGATGCCCCGGCGGCTTACAAATAGTTTACCCCGTCAGTCCCTCCGTTTTCAATTCCTTTCATCGTATCCACTCCCGACTAAGCATATAGGCCGGCAGCTTTCGCCCGGCTCCAGAAACGGCCGGCGGTATCGGGCCGGCTCTTCATCCGGCAGGTTGAACTTGATGAACGAATTTTGCTCCAGCACCATCTGTTCTCCTTCGTTCATCGATGGATGCGCGCTCCATTCCGAAGCAATGAGGGATTTGTAGAAGAGGAAGCCTGCAAATGTGCAGGAATTTTTGTTGAAATCCCCCCCCCCAGTCCGATCACTGTAAAAAATACAATCTTTTTAGTTAAAATCAGCCCGGCGTCAGCTTCAATCATGGAGATTCCTGCACTTTCGTGTTCTGGGTGAGAAAATTATTCCTGTATTTTGGCATGGATATGGGCTGGAAAGCTCTCAGCAGCACTAATGCATCGCTGAAACGAGCATGGAGCATGGGGTTGCATTGCATCAAGGCGTAAGAGGAGCGGTGCCGTATGTACGAGGTCAATGGACGTGACCGCCGGGAGAAGTCCCTATAGGAAAATAAAACGAAAGCTGCCGGTTTGTCGGCAACCTTCGTTTCACTCCATATTTCAGCGGGCGGGGTCACGTCAGCGAACGAGGTTACTCGTGTTTGTTGTTCGCCTTGTCTTGCTTCGATTGGGCTTTCGCTTCCTGCTTGTCTTGCTTCGCTTCGGCTTGCATCTCATGCCTCTCTTGCTTCGCCTCGGCTTGTGCATCCCGCTTCTCTTGCTTCGCTTTCGACTTTTCCTCCGCAATCGCAGCCTTCGCCTCGGCTTTCGCGCTCTTCGCTACGGCTTGGGCTTGGTATTCGGCTTCGGCTCCGGCTTCGGCTCCGGCTTGAGCTTGGTCGCCATTCCCTATATTTGCCGAGTTCGTTACCGTGCTCTCCATCGGCCGATCTTCCGTTACCGCTGCCGCTTGTTCCAACGAGATCGGCTCGGCGGCGGGATTGACTGCGTCAGCCTCCGCGGCTGCCTTGAGTTCGGCTGCGGCTTCCGGATCAAGCTTCACAATTTTCGTTTCCAGTCGCGCCAAGCTTTTTGCAATATTTTTACGAAGGGACGCTTTCGCGTTTTCGTTCTTCACGTTTTCCAGCGCGTGCATCAAAGCCCGAACGTTTTTCGTTAATTTGGAAGTCAGCTCAGCTTTTTCGGCGGCATCCTCGGTGGCTTGCTCAGCGGCTTGGTTTGCGGCAGCTTCCTTAACGGCTTCCTCGCTACCTTCCCCTGTAGCTTTTTCCGCAGCTTCACGGGCGACTTCACCGGAGCCCTCTGCCACAGCTGCGGATGCTTCCGCCCCGGTTACCTTGCCATCGTTCGTTTCGTTTTCCTGCGCGGGCGGGTTTGCAGCACCCTCCGGTACAGTCTGCGTCCCCGCCGCCACTTCAACCTTAGCTTGAACCTCAATTTTGCTTTCCGTCGACCCAGCCGGCTTCGATGCCGCCGTTGCCGGTTCGGAAACGTCCAAAGCCTGCTTCTGGAACTCGGCTGCCTTCCTCAACGTCTCCGCAGCCAAATCGTCATTCCCTTTGGCCATCAGCGCGTTCGCCTCTCCGATTCGCTCCTGGGCAAAATCAAGCAGAAGCAGCGCCTGCTTCGTATCGTCCAACGTTAGCGCAAGCTCGATTTTCTCGATCATCATTTTCATAAAATACAGGAAGTCCCCGGGCAGCAGCGCGGGCTCCTGCGCAGCAGCCTTCGCTTCCGCTTCAATGGACACCGCCGCAGGCTCCTCTCCGTCCGCGCTTGCGCTTCCCGCGCCGACCACCATAGCCCCAGCCAACACTCCGTAAACAATGGCTTTCGCGAGCTTCCCTTTCAACATGTCGTCATCTCCCTGTTGTATGTTTCGCTTTGTTGATGAGAGCTTTCGCCGTGGACAAGCCTTTTTGGAGGGTGCCCCAAGCATGGGAAAATTTATCTGTACGGCTAATCCGCAATCCGAGGACGCTTCCCCGCTCCGCCAAAAACATAAAGGACGCCTCCGGCCATTCGCCGAGACAACGTCCTCTACATAGATACAACGTTATGAAAATCGCGCCGGCCCTGCCTTCGGCAGAACCGTCTCCAGCCCTTTAACGCGCCGCAGCCGGACGCTCCTTCGCCTTGTCAGCTTCGCCCGCGTTGCGGTTCGCCACCGCACGGTCGGACTGCATCTCCTCAACCGTCTTCACTTTAAGACGCGCCGCTCCTTCGTAGCCTTGCCGGGTCGGCAGCCGCACCCCGGTCGCAAGACGCCGCTTCGCCGCCTCGATCGCCTCGCCGTACTGCGGCAGCCACGGGGCTTCGGCGACAAGCATATCGTCGACCATCTGCCAAATCTCCGGCGGCGTACATACGGCCCCGACGAGCGGGTCCATCATCATCGCCTGCCGCAGCAGCCGGTCGTCGCCATGAACAGCCGCTTCCACCGCGAGCCGCTGCACGGAGATGCTGGCGCTGCACACCGCGGCGCAGCCGAGCGGCAGGTCGCCGACGCGCGGCATGTTGATGCCGTTGCGGTCGACGTAGCCCGGCGCCTCGATCACTGCATCGTCAGGCAGATTCGATATTATGCCGTTGTTCACTACGTTGAAATGCCCGCGATACACGCGTCCCGTCTCCAGCCCCTCGATAATGTACGAGCCGTGCTCCTGGCTGCGGTTCGACGCCTCGTAGCGCACAGCCGGATCCTTCATCCAGTTCGGAAAATCGGTCTCGAACCAGTTGCGTCCTTCCGTACATACCCGCAAATACCCGCCGGTCTCGCCGTTGATCCAGGAGCCGAGATCGATCCAGTTCGCAATCTCTTCCGGACGCTTGCGGTACCACGGCACATACTCGCTGAGATGCCCGTTCGACTCCGTGCTGTAGTAGCCGAAGCGCCGCAGCATGTCGATGCGCACCTTCTCCGTCCTGGACAGCTCCGGATCCGCCTCGAACGCCTCCAGCAGCTTGCCCGTCATATCCTCGCCGTTATGCTTGACCGAGATGTACCAGGTCTGATGGTTAATGCCGGCGCAAATGATGTCCACCTGCTCCTGCCGCAGGCCGAGCGCCCTGGCAATCTGATGGTGCCCGTGCTGCACGCCGTGGCACAGCCCGATCGTCCGCACCCCGCCGTACTTGTTGCAGGCCCACGTCAGCATCGCCATCGGGTTGGCATAGTTGAGCATCAGCACATTCGGATCCGCAGCCTCCCGCACATCCTTGCAAATGTCCAGCATCGCGGCAATGCCCCGCTGCCCGTACATAATGCCGCCCGCGCTGAGCGTATCGCCTACGCATTGATCGACCCCATACTGCAGAGGAATGTCGATATCGTGACGGAACGCCTCCAGCCCGCCGACACGCACAACGACGAACACATACTTCGCCCCGCGCACCGCCTCCCGCCGGTCTGTCGTCGATTGAATCTCAACCGATAAGCCGTTCTCGCGAATATCCCGCTGGCAGAGCTGCGTGACCATATCCAGATTACGCTCATTAATGTCCGTAAAAGCAACTTCAACATTCCGGAACTCCGGCACCGCCAGCAAATCCTTCAACAGCCCCCGCGTAAAACCGATGCTGCCCGCTCCAATGAACGCTACCTTAAACGACATCAACACTCACTCCTTCATCGATTCGGCTCCTGAAACCCGTAAGCCCAGTGTAGCAAAACCGAGGCAGTAAGTGCTTTCAAGATCGTAACCCGTTGCCCTCGCCCATGTATAAAATCCTAACCTCTTCCTTCAGCTCCAGCTGCTCGCCCTAACCGAATTGCGGTACTCGAGCGGCGTCTGCCCCGTCACCTTCTTAAACACCGCGCTGAAATATTGGCGGCTGCTCAATCCGATATAGTCCGAGATTTCCGTAATCGGGATGTCCGCCTTCGCCAGAAGCATTTTCGCCTTATCGATCCGATACCCCGTTACATAATCGAGGACGGTCACGCCGGTCTGCGCTTTGAAAATGCGATGGAGATAGCCCGGATGCACATTCACCGCAGCAGCGATGTCCTTCACCTGCAGCTCGCAGTCGTAATGCTGATGTATATAGCGGATCGCCTGCCGGACATACGCCTCACCCGGCATCGTCTCCCGCGACCTCGCCTTGACCGTCAGCCTTGCCACCTGCAGAAGCAGCTGCGAGAACAGCAGCCTCACCATCAGCTCTCTCCCCGGCTCCGGATGGTCGAGCTGCAGCACAAGCGTTTTCAGCGTATGGTAAACATCGTTCGGATCCTTGAGCACCAGCACCGGAGCCGGCTCGGACAAGAATTCGGCCACTGCCGGATCCCCGAAGGCCAGCTCCCGCAGCGGCGGGAAGCTCGTCCCCGGCTCCTCGACAAACAAAAATTCAATGTTGAGCATGCGGCATGACACATCTTTACTTACGAGCAGCCGATGCGCGACATTCCCGTCGAGCAGTACGAATTCCCCCTTCTTCAGGGCAATACGCTCCCGCTCCGTATGCACTTCGCATTGACCGGAGATGACGTACATGATTTCCGCCCGGTTATGAGCATGCAGCGGCATCTCATAGCCGTCCCACTGCGTGTAGTAGTACGCCTCGATCTTGGGCTGGTAGAAGCCCGCAGTCAGCGCAGGCCGATACAAGCTGAACCCCTCACCCGCTCCCGCCCGGCACCGTGCTGCCGCCGGTGTGCTCGCCAGTGTACCTGCCATAGTCCCAGCCGGTGTGCTTGCCGACGCAGATGCTGGAGTGCTTGCCCGCCTGCTCGCCTGTGCACCCGCAGGTGTGCCTGCTGGTGTACAGGCGGATGTGCCTGCTGGCGTGCCTGACGTCCTGTCTGCCGTATCCCGCAATTCTGTCATCCCCCGCCCCTGTGTACCGTTTTCCCGCAATCCCGCTATCCTGCGCCCCCCGTTGTCTACCGACCGGCGCTGCGGACGATCCCGTGCACCTGCAGGCACACAGGTTTAGCGAGCTGCAGCCGTTCTCCTGTCGGAGCAAGCTCCCCCGTATCGGCGATACGAAACACAACGATCGAATCCGAGTCCTGATTGGCAGCAAGCAGGAACGGCTCGCCTGGGACGAGTGCGAAATTGCGCGGCGTTCTTCCTTCGGTCGCTACCGTCTGCTTGAATGCCAGCGTTCCGTCAGGCAGCACATCAAAGACGGCGATGCTGTCATGCCCGCGGTTGGAGCCATACAGCAGCCGGCCCGACGGAGCGATATGAATGTCCGCGCAAGTATTGGCGCCTGTGAAATCGGCCGGCAGGGTGGACAGCTGCTGCCGCTGCGTGAGTTTGGCTGCGGAGCGATCATGCTCATAGACCGAGACCGTTGAGCTGAGCTCGTCGATAATATAGACGATCGGCAGCTGTGGATGGAACTCGGCATGACGAGGGCCCGCCCCCGGCGTCACGATTGTCTCCGACAGCAGCCGCAGCTTCGGCGCCGCCTCGTCCAGCTCATACAGATAAAGCTTGTCCGTCCCGAGGTCCGGCACGATCCATTGCGGTGAAGCCTCAATCGCTTCAGTACCCTTGTTCTTATCCGGAACCGGGAAAATCGAATGCGGATGCGGCTTCTCCTGCCGCGCCGTGTTCACGCTGCTGCCCTCGTGGGCAATTTGTTGTGCAAGCGGTCCGATCGCTCCGTCAGGCTCCAGCGGATACACGTTTACCGAACCGCCGGAATAGTTGACAAGCACGAGCCGCTTGCTCTCCCGGTCGACGCGCAGGTGACACGGATGCGCACCGTGAGTCGGCTGCCGGTTCAGCTCCTCCAGCGTTCCGCTTTCCGGATCGTACCGGAACGACACGACAGCTCCGTCCTCAAGCTCACTGACTGCATACAGTCTGTTGCGCGGCTCATCGAACGCCAGAAAGGAAGGCTGATCGACACCGGATACACCCGACATTTTCACCAATCGGCCTGCAGCAGCATCGAATTTCAGCACATGAATGCTTTCCTCTCTCGCCGGCGCATAAGTACCTGCAAACACCACATATTCCTTGGATAAGGACATCCCGCCACACCTCCATTTATAGGAAAATCTTACCCCACTGCAGGCAAAATAAGCAACCTGCAAGCCGCACTGCATTCCGGTTAAAGAAATGTCCGGCCCTCTTAGTTCCCAGGCATGAATTTCGATCCATTCCGATATTAGTTGTATATCGAATACAACCCCGAGGCGGTGATCGAGCATGACGCTAAGATCCAGACTCACGTCCGTATTTCGCCCCAAGGCGCAGCAGCCGGACGCTTCCGCCGTTTACGAAGCGCGGATCCGGGAGCTGGAGCTCCAATTGAGCGAACTGAAGGCGGCGCATGAACGACAGCAGGCCCCCTGGTACCCGGTTCATATCGATCATCTCCATATCGAGCATGCGGTGATCGAGAACGTGAACTACAACAATCACATCGGCAGTCTGGATGTCGACGAGCTGACCGGCAAGCTGAATATCGGCGCCAATTATTTCGGACCGATTCCGGAGAAGGTGTTCGAGTCGATGACGGGAACCGGGAAGAATGCGGCGAAACCGAACGGCACGACCGTGAAAATGAACGGCAAGCCTCTGGAGCAGCCGCCTCCCGACAACGACGAACAATCATCGCGGCCGCAGCGTTAACCTCTGGGCGAATGCCGGCATATAGTAGAGCATGACGCTCGGAGGTGATCCGGATGACGACTATTACCATTTTCTCCATCAAAATCAACAGCATTACAAGCAACGCTTCCGTCAATATCGGGGAGTCGCTGCACAACAGCCATACCGCGAATTCCAAGTCGACAGGCGAGAACGCCTCCTACGGCGACCATGCTCCGACCGTAGCGAACATGAAGAGCTTGTACATCGATCCGGACGTCAACGATCAGAACGAATATTTGAACAGGGATATCGCCATACCAAGCCAGTCGTAAGGAGGAACGCACATGCCTTTTCTCATCAACATCGGCGTTATAAAAGCGAACGGGATGATGAGCAATGCCAACATCCAAGTAGGCGCTACGGTGCACAACAGCCATACCGCAAACTCCAAATGGCTCGGTGTCGTCGAAATCAACGGCGACCTTTCGCCGTCTCTGGTGCTTACCGGCAGCGGCATGCTCGATACGGACGTGAGCGACCAAGGCCAGATCGGCAACCCGTCGTTGCCGATGTCAACTCAAGTGTAATGCCGCTTAAGGAAGGGGGACTCGATGATGCAGCTGGACAAAATCAAGGAGTGGATGGCGCTTGCCGAGCAGTGCGGGGATTCCGACTTCTGGACCTCCATGATGGAGTCCGTCGGCTCTTCCGCCCCTTCCGTCATGCCTGGAATCAAGAGCCGAACGGCAGCCGGTTGGAGCCCGGCCGTCGATATCGTCGTTTCAGCCGATGAAACGATCGTTTGGGCGGAGCTTCCGGGGGTGCGCCGGGACGACCTGCACGTCTCAGTCACGCGCGATTCGGTCGTCATCCGCGGCTTCAAGCATTCGCCGGCAGCCGAGCTTCAGCCCTATGCCGCCGAACGGTATGCGGGCGCATTCGAGCGTACCGTAAAGCTGCCGGGCAGCGTCAGTACGGATATCGTGAGCGCGAAGCTTCAGGACGGGGTGCTGGTCGTGCGGCTGAAGACGCTGCTCAGCGCCGAGGCGAAAGTAACGGTGGAGTAACGTTAAGGAGCGGTCCGGGGCTCGCCTGCGACGGCGGACAGAACATGAGCGCAGAGCGCGATCCCGGCGAAGAGGACAGCCGTCCGAGGCTTTCCGGCCGCGAATAAGGCGGCGGCTGCGGCGCCGAAGACAACGCTCTTAAGCAGCGGATGAAGCAAGCCGTGCAGCGGGATGGAAGCTCGCGGCGCCAGGAAGGTTCCCCACAGGACGGCAACCGCGAGAGGTGTTCCGACGCCAATGACGATGCGCAGAGCCATGTTGTTCGAAGCGGAAGTGAAGCCCCAGTAGCCATAAGCCGCCAAAGCCGCAAGCTCGCACAGGAATATGATCAGCAGGAGCAGCCCTTGGATCGCAATCATCATGTCAGGCGGGGCCTCCTTCATTGGATTTTATCGCACGTAAGCCGGCCAGAAATGTGTCGAGAAGAACGCGAAAGCTTTCGTCCAAGCCTACCGGCATGCGGAAGCCGCCGATCCGTTCCAGCGAAGCGAAGCCGTGGAGAATGCTGCGCAGCCCTCTAACGGCATGAATCGCCGCGTCTTCCTGAAGCTGGTAAGCGCCGAGAATCCGCACGATCAGCTCGACGATCTCGCCGCCCACGCGGGCGAATTCGGTCTCGTCGGGCTCCGCGGCTCTTAAAGTGAGCTCATATAGGCCGGGACGGGAACGCGCGAACGATAAGTAGGCATGGGCGAAGGCGCGAACCGCATCGTCGCCGGAGAGGCCTGCAGCGGAGAGCAGCAGCCGGTCATACAGCTGCTGCAGCCCGTAGGCGGACAGCTTCCTCTTTAAACCGGGCAAGCCGTCGATATGATTGTAAAGCGACGGTGTGCGTACCCCAAGCTTCTGGGCCAGCAGCGCCAGCGTCACTTGGTCGAAGCCGTGGGCGTCGGCAAGCTCCGCTGCGGCGTTCAGTACGGTCGTTTGATCAAGTCCCGCTCTAGGCACGATGGATCGCCCCATTTCCGTTCCCGGAGGATCCGTGCAGATTGCGCTCGGCCGCCTGGATCGCTTGCCTCAGCTTCGCTGCGGGGTTCTCAATCATACGGCCGTGTCCAACGGCAAGCACGGACGGGCTGCAAGCCAGCAGCCGGCGCGCGCTGTCCAGTGCGGTGCTCTTGCTCCAGGTAGCGAAGGCGGGAAACGGAAACAGCGGCTTGAGCTGTCCGGATACGGCGATGCCGCCTTGCGTCTGCAGCGCGTCTCCGGCGATGATAGCTCCGCTGCGCGTATCCTGGAACGACATCGAGCCCGGCGTATGGCCCGGCGTCGAGATGGCCAGCAGCGAGCCGATGCGGTCGCCGTCCTGCAGCAGGACGTCCGGTTTCGTCTGCACCTTCTTCGGCACGCCGCCGCGAATCGGCGTATTCTCCTCGCCCGCATCGAGCGTCAGGTCGCCGGCAAGCAGCCTGGCATCTCGTGCGGAGATGCATACCGCTGCCTTGGGCAAAGCTTCCTTGAGCGCGTCCAGCGCGCCGATATGATCTTCGTGAGCATGGGTCAGCACGAGCTTGGTAATCGGCTTGCCGATCCGTTCCGCCGCCTGCAGAATGCCTGCCTTGCTGAAAGGAAGCGCTGCGTCGATAAGCGTCAGTTCGTTCTCTTCTTCAACGAGATAGCAATTTACGGGGAACAGCCTTGGCATGAAGGTAAGCTGGTATACGGCGCCGATTTGCGTGATTTTCATGAGAAACACCTCTCCGTTAACTAATTATATTTATATAATAACTAATGTTATTAGTTTTCGCAATAGGCATTCCTCACTTTTCTCCCGAAAACTTGACGACAGTCATATGATCAGAACGTGATTAACAGGGAGCTGCCCCGGCAGCTCCCTTTACTTTTGTGGCTTGTTCTGCCAAGAACCGCGCTTTGTATGATTTTCCATATACAACAACTCCGATTAAAGCGGAAAGTACGCTTCTTCTATGGAATTTCATTCACAAGTGCTCCAATTCAATCACGAGGTACAATCTACCTTACCTTCAGACTCCTTAACGGCCACAATGCGCAGCCGGCTGGTGTCCAGCATCCACTGCCCCTCCCGGTAAAGATACGGCTTCACTTTGGCCTCAATGGTGCGGTACATCGACGTCCTGTCAGCGGCAGCAACGTCCATAAAGAAATATTCGGCGAAGCTGCCCAGCCAGTCCGGTATTCCTTTATCTCCTCTGAGCGGAGCCGGCTTGTCGAAGTGCTGAGCGAACGTAACACGGAAGCCGAACCGCTCCAGCAGCCCGGCGTACTCACCGACGGTCGGATGATACCACGGGTTCCGTCCCGGCCAAGCGAAGCCATGCTCCTCCAGCACCTCCTTCATAGCGCCGGTCAGCACGGCGACGTTGCCGCTGCCGGCAAATTCGGCCACGAATCGGCCGCCCTCCCGCAGGGCCAGCCAAATGGTGCGGGCGACAGCCTCAGCATCCCGAATCCAGTGCAAAGCTGCATGGGAGAACACCGCGTCAAAGCGGACATCCGTCCGAAACCGGCAAGCGTCCTCCGCGAGAACATGCAGCCCGGGATGCCTCTGCTTCGCCCGCCGCACCAGCTCCTCCGAGAAGTCGATCCCGGTAGGGATCGCTCCCGCGGCTGCGATCTCGGCCGTCAAGTCCCCATTCCCGCAGCCGATGTCCAATATTCGCTCCCCGGGACGGGGCTGCAGCAAGGCGAGCAGCTCGGCTCCCATCTTCGCAGCGGCATCCCGTTTACTTCCATCCGCCTCAGTAGATTTGTTGTGCATCCGCACCTTCTCCTCTTGTTGAATAATATCGATAACAATCCCCGACCTCGCCTAATGCGGCTGCTCCTCATCAGCCGACGGCCACTCTTCCTCCGTCAGATCTTGCATTACGGCGACAGCCGCTTTGCTGCCGGAAGCCGCGGCATAAATGAGCTGTGACGGCATCACATAGGCGGCATCCCCCGCCGCGTATACGTCGGCTGCGGTCGTCCTGCCCATGGCATCGGTAACAATCCCTCCGTTATCCGCAACCTGATAGCCGAGCGCCGCCTCGAAGCTTGCTTTAGCCTGCAGAGTCGGACCCACGAAACCACCGCTTCGATCAATATGCGTGCCATCCGTGAAATGCACCCGCTCCAGCGAGCCGTCCCGCCCGGAAAATGCCGCAACAGCAGTTTCCACGATACGGATCGCCTTGGAGGCCAGCTGCCGCCTCTGCCCGGCAGTGAACAAATCGCGGCCGTTGGTGCACACGACCACATCCCGGCTCCAGTTGAGCAGCAGCTTGATCATATGGAAAACGGCCGGATGCTCTGCAACGACAACCAGTGCCTGATCGCGCAGCTCCCATCCGTCGCAGAAGGGGCAGTTGAACAAGCTTTTCCCATAAAAATCACGTAGCCCTTCGATCTCCGGAAGCACCTCCTTCAGTCCGCCAGCCAAAATCACCTTGCCTGCCTCGACGAGCTCTCCCGACATCGTTTGCAGCGCAAAGCCATGGTCCGTTCTCCGTATATCGGTCACTTCGGCCGGCCAATGCCGGACTGTCGGGTACTTCAGCACCTCCTCGTAAGCAATGCGCCGAAACTCGGCCGGCTGAATGCCGTCCCGCGTAATAAACCCGTGCGAGGCGCGCGTCACGCCGTTCCTTGGACGGCTGTCGTCAAACAGCGCAACGCTCCGTCTCGCTCTGCCCAGCACCAGCGCTGCATTTAAGCCCGCCGGTCCGCCGCCGACTATGGCACAATCGTATTTCATAAGCTCAATCCCTCCGTTTGTTGATTCAAAGATATTGCAGATTTATTATGTCTATAATTAATCAAAGCTTAGCACTGCCCAGTGACATCACTTGGACAATGCAGCTCGATCGGCAAGCTCGATCAATTTGGTGTTCCTCAAATGCCGCTCCATCTCATCCTCAGCCGCCACCATCACCTGATGGATCAAGCACTTTGAATCTTCGCTGCCGCAGCATTCGAACAGCGAAGCGGTGCCTTCCACCGCATGAATAATGTCCAGAAAGGAAATATCTTCTTTCCTGCCCCTCAGCCGATACCCCCCGCCCGCGCCCGAAGCCGACTCGATCAGCCCCGCTTTCACAAGCTTGGTCAGTATTTTCGACAGATAGGTGGGAGATACGCCTTGCTGGTCGGCAAGCTGCTGCACGCCAACCGGTCTGTCCGGTGCAAAGGCTATCATATACAGCATGGTGTGGAGGGCGTAGTTCGTCGCTTTCGAGTACTTCATGTCCATCGCCCCAATCACAGACTTCATGTATCTATAATAACCATAAAATAACTGGCCGTCAATCAGCTCCAGCCCCCCACAGAGCCATGACCCTTTGCTTCCGCGGTATAGATTAGGGAGTTTGAAGGCGTTATTTTGCTTGATACCCAATGAAATTTTCAAATAGCGGACCCGCGAGGTCTTATTTTTCCCGAGCTGCCTCAAAATGCCCTGTTTGCCACGATTTGCAGGTAAATAAGCGTCTGCCGATCCTCTATTCTGGGGACCATCGACCAAACCGACAAAATAACTCCCCGTCAATCCTCTATTTCGCTCCTGTTTGTATCAGCATCATTCAGACTGGACGCAAATGCGCAGCTGCAGGAAGTGAATCGGTTGGCAAGCGAAACGGGCGGCATGGGGCGACGCGTCATACGTCAGGTCGAACGGTGCCCAATATGCACAATCCGGTTTCCCGCGCCGGCCCTGCCCTTACCTCTTACTTCTCCATATCGACCGAATCGCCGCAGGTCCTGCACACCCGATGCAGCCGATGCTCAATGTAAATCAGCTGGAAGCTTTTCCCCTCACCGCATGGGCATCGTCCCAGCACTTTCGGTTCCTCATTCGTCTTGCCTTCCCGCGATGCTTCTCCCGACATGCTTGTTCCCTCCGGTTACATGCTATGACAGCATTATACCATACTCCGCCCGGAATGGAGTCTTGAAAAAAACAAGCGGACCAGCCCCGAAACATGTAAAATATACCTAAACCCCAAGTAAAGATGGGAGCCGGTCGGTCATGAAGCATATATCGGATATTAATTTTAGAGACCCGTTTATTTTACCTGTTCCGGAAGAAGGAATGTACTATTTGTATGGAACGGAAGGGGCGACAGCCTGGAAAGGCCAGCCGCAAGGCTTCGATGTGTACCGCAGCAAGGATTTGACTCAATGGGAAGGGCCGTTCCCCGCATTTCGGCCGGAAGCCGGGTTTTGGGCCGATCATCACTATTGGGCGCCCGAGGTGCACCGTTATCGCAACCGGTATTATATGTTCGCTTCCTTCAAAGCCGACGGCCGCCCGCGGGCTACGCAAATTTTGGCCTCGGACCACCCGATCGGCCCCTTTGCGCCTCATGGCGCGGGTCCGGTCACACCGGACGACTGGGAATGCTTGGACGGCACCTTGTTTGTCGATGTGAACGGTGTCCCCTGGATGGTCTTTTGCCGAGAATGGCTGCAGGTTACGGACGGAGAAATGTATGCCGTACAGCTGACACCCGGCCTGACCGGCACGATCGGCGATCCGGTGCTTCTGTTCAAAGCGTCGGAAGCCCCTTGGTCGGTACCGGGAAAAGAAGGTCAATATGTTACCGACGGTCCGTATTTGTACCGGATGCAGGACGGCGAGCTCGTGATGCTGTGGTCCAGCTTAGGCCGCGATGGGTATGCAATGGGGCTTGCCAGATCCGAGAGCGGACAGCTTCTTGGTCCATGGTGTCATGATCCCGAGCCTCTGTTCGGTGAAGACGGCGGACACGGCATGCTCTTTCGGGATTTCCACGGCAGCCTGCTGCTCACTCTGCACGCCCCTAACGTAAATCCGCAAGAACGCCCGATCGTTATCGAGCTTGAAGAGGCCGACCGCACCTTCATCCGGCGCCGTTAAGCGGATCCGTTACACCTCCCAAGTCTCGGTTATCTCTACCAGAGCATTCTCGCAAATTGTATAGAGCATGCACATTCGTATTATGGCGTTACCGGCAGCGAAATCGTAGAATAATGAAAAGAGGCTGCATCCAATTGGCGGCCTCTTTGATACCTCAAAACCAGTATTCAGCGTGACTCAATGTTCATCCAAACTCATCAACTGTTCGGTCGGAATCGGCCTTCCTGTTAGTGTACTTTCAAACATGTCGATAATAACTAAAAATCTTTCCGCTTCACGGAATACATGATCGGCAAGCAGCGGGTGAATAATGCTTTTGATTCGACAGGATTCAATCAAGTCGCGGGCCGTTCTCTTAAAATCCCGAAGTGATTTAACGGAGACTCGATTTTGATCTAAAAATTGATCGAGAAGCGGAACGGTCTGGGATTGAGGGCGCATAGAGTCCAAGTCTCGCGCTTGAAATAGTAACTGGTCAAACTCTTCACTGAATTGCCTCGCTTGATCAACCAGCTTCCTTTCCGAAGGATCGAGCAGATGGCCGATAAATTTGGCATGATCCGCCATGATTCTCAGGAAAAACACATTTTCATTAATAATTGCATCGGGCAGCGGATCCAGCCTGCCTGAATTGAGCTGTTCGAGACGATTCCTGAAATAAAAAGCTTCCCTGCTAACATGATCAACAAGAAGGGGGAAGTTGTTCTGTCCCGGCAGCTGGCATTGTAAAATCAAACCTAGAACCTTTCGTTTAAACACCCAAATATGGGAAACCGCAATATGAACTTCGGCATTAAACCTATGAATGACCTGTGGATCTGCCGTGCCATCAAAGCTGTGTGATCTGGCTTCAATCGCTTCGAAAGTAGCGTAAAACTGATTTGCTTCTTGGATGAGCTGCGTATCTTCGCACCTGAACCCGAGCCTCAAAAAGAGCGAATGTTCCTTCATGATTCGAGACCAGAACCTGATTTCGTCTAGAGAACGAATGACAAACCCGTTTGACAAAGCCATCCCTCCTAAAAATCACGCTATGTTATATATAGGAGGGGCTAGGAAATTTATGTCACTGGATAAGCTGGTTTGTTCCACGGAGAGTACGGATTGACGGGAAATGTCCTTCATTCACCGGGAACCGTCCATATGAATGTATTGGCTCAAGAAGAGAATGGCAATGCGATCACATTTCCTTTCCAGGTTCACGTTCCCGGCGCCGATACTCATCAGCATGAGCAATTACGTTCAACCGCTGCTTATTTCAAATCATATCTTAAGGAGATCAACATGCCTATTTGGTTTTTTGCTCAGGTTGGCTTCATCGTATTTTTGGTTCTGTACCTCATGTCACACAATCGGCTCCGTTCCCTTAAAGAAGCCGGAGAGCAAGCATTACCGCAGCTTCGCAAGGCGAAGCTGCTCTCTTCGACCTACATGCTTCTATGGATCGCTTGCTTGCTGCTTATGGCCTTATCATTCTCCATTGGCTAGCTTCCGATCTGCGATAACGGATTTTATATAAGGGGCGATTCGTAGATGGCAAATATTTGGATACTGAGTCTTGTGAGTTTTTTTACGGATATGGGAACTTATATGGTCACCCCATTAATCCCAGTGTTGCTAGCTTCATCCGGTCCGCTCATTATTGGGGTCATCGACGGAATAACCGAAAGTCTGGCAAGCTTATTGAAATATTATTCAGGCCGCAGGTCGGATAAGATGAACAATAGAAAGCGGATGGCATTAAGTGGATACGGCCTGTCCGCTTTAGGGAGAGTATTCCTTTTCGTTTCATATTCTTGGTTGGGCGTTTTCTTGTGGAAGCTCATTGATCGTACTGGAAAAGGGCTTCGTACGGCGCCAAGGGATGCTTTAATTTCGGATGCGGGCGGGAAGAAAAAACAAGGAAAGGCTTTCGGCCTCCACCAAATGATGGATATGCTGGGGGCCTCAATAGGTATCGGAGCTGCGTATCTGATTTTGCAGTGGCGGGGAGATCAAAGCTTTCGTATGGTATTCCTGTATTCCTTTATTCCCGTTCTCATCGGCTGGCTACTGCTGTGGGGGGTAAAGGAACGAAACGGAGAGGCTGGAAAAAACCAAGTGGGGACGCAACCGGTTCCAAAGCTAAACTGGACGCTTCTCGCACCTGACGTGAAAAAGTTACTGCTTATCGTATTTCTATTTACCATTGTAAACTCGTCCAACTCGTTTCTATTGCTCCGGGCCGCGGAACAAGGGGTTTCCGTCAGTAATGTATTATTGTTATACTTGCTCTTTCATTTAGTTGCTTCTATGCTGTCCTACCTGTCAGGATTGTTTTCGGACCGGTTTGGCCGCAGAGGGATCCTCGCAATCGGATATGTACTGTACGGACTTGTCTATATTGGTTTTGCCCAAGTCAGCACAACAGCCGGTTTTATTGCATTGTTTGCGTTATACGGATTGTATTCAGCTTTTACTAAAGGTGTCGAAAAGGCCCTTGTCGCCGATATCGCCGGAAAAGAGAATAAAGGGACAGCACTTGGATTTTATTCGATGATAACGGGGATTGGATTGTTTCCTGCCTCATTGCTCACAGGTTGGTTGTGGCAAACTTTCGGTGCGGAAGTTTCTTTCTACATGAATGGGATTATCGCATTGTTTGCCTCGGTGCTGCTATATCGAACACTCTCGTCCAAAGCGCTGCTCTAAGCCTTCACGGTAAAAAGAACTCCCCCAGATCCGGAGGGGTCTTAGGCTAAGGTCTTCGCTCACAAGAGCGCACACGGAATCGAACATCATCAGCAATTCCTTGATCTTCCCGCTGCTCAAGCCGTACAACATATATTTGCCCTCAGGTCTTCCGACAATAAGGCCGCACCCTTTCAGGCAAGCAAGGTGCTGCGAGATGTTCGATTGATTCCCCTGCAGCTCTTCAACAATTTGGGAAACCGTCTTTTCCTTATCTTTGATACATTCTAAAATTTGCAGCCGGGTCTTATCTGAAAACCCACGGATCAGCTTTGCTTTGATGTCCAGATGTGCTTGATTCACCTTGCACAATCCCCCTAACAAATTAGCCTAAACTAATATATTCATCATATTAGTTTTGGCTAATACGTGTGTCCATGAAGGGCCCCATCTTTTAGACGGGGCTTCTCAAGCTATGCAGGCATTGGAGTGTCTGTTGGTTTGGCGTATCCCTTCTTGTATGTGTTGTCAATGATCGTTCGAATTTCTTTGATGGACTTGCCTTCTTGTTTCATTTTGACCGACTCTACGGCAATTTGTAAACAAACGCCGCAGCGGGTACCATGGTCGTCCCACACGACCGAGCCATCGGGGGTAACTTCTTTGATAAAGCAATTCAGGTTGCTCTTATGACCGCTGCTTTCCCCGCAGCCGCAATAGCAAGGAATCCATTGTATAAGATCCGCCGCCTTACCGGCTACTTGATACACCAAGCGGATATCTTCGTTCTGCGACTTTAGAAAAGACGGCAATATGTCTACCGAGCTCGTTGTCTCCTGAATGTCATGATGCGCATGGTCTTGGGTTTCCGGATGTCCTGCTGCCGGAGAAGAGGCCTGTTTGGAGCCGCAAGCGGTAAGAGCCAATGTCAACGTAAGTAAAAGTATAGGCTTTTTATATTTCAACAAAATTCCACCTCATCAACATTAGTTTACACGAATATATCACAGTTGATTGTATTCTACAGAAAATCCGTACCAATGAATAACAGCGTAAAACCGCTCACTCGAGCACCTTACTCATCTTTGCACAACACAATTACCGTAGAAAATTTAACACCTTACATGCTTCCGTTTGAAGCCAAGCTTGCCTCTTGCTACAGTCTTTTGAATATTTTCGGCGGCGCTAAGGAACTTGCTCTTTCCCTTATCGCTTTTGATTTCAACCGGGCATACCGCCTTCGCGGCTGCGACAGCCTTGTCATGGAGCGGTAAATAGGAAGTCGCCACTGTGTACATAAAATTATTCATCGAGGATTTCGTTCGCTCGGGAGCATCGTGAATCGTATTCTCCACTTGCTCAAGCATCTTGGCAAGTTTGCTTTCCGAAAATTCGCTATCGGGACGACTGCCCAACAGCCAGCAATAACAACTCCAGCCTGCTGACATTCTCAAATCTTCGCCACATGCGATCCACTTATCGGCGACATCTTGCGCAATATCCGCTTCCGACAATGTGACCGCTACTACATAATCGGACAACATATAAAAATATGCCGAATCCAGCCAACGGTCATAATCCGCCTCAGTCATGGAGTTGGGCTCCGCTATGATTCCGGCAAAGTACATGGCGTCGTAATTCCCCGTGGCATAAAGCTGCTCCGCCAAAGGCTGATTGAGCTTGGTCTTTTTGAAAATCGGCTTCATGTCTCCTGTAGCCACGCCGAAAAGCGGCTCCCGCGCGCCGTTGGACAAGTACATTTTCTTGAGTCGTTCCTTGCCGAGAGCCTCAAGCTCCTGCATGACCATTTCGAAATTCATTGTTGTACACTTCCTTCGTTTCGAGAGTCGCCGATTTTCTTTCGTTTCCCGCTTGATTTATTTCGGCAGTGTAGCCAACATGGGGTAAAATTCCGTGGTCATTATTCCGCCTATTACGGCAGGGTCTTCAGCGATAAGTTTTGAGACCTGAGCTTCATTCTCAACCTCAACGATTCCGAGTCCATTAGGAGCTGACGGATCTTTGAGGACGGGTCCGAACACAAGAGCGATCCCCTGATGCTGCTTATCCGTCCAGTAAGCGACGTGCTGCATCATAATGTTCCGTTCCTCTTCGGTCATGTCCTGGCGAAAAGTTGCTCTCGGCGGTGTAGACCATAACATGAAGTGCATTTTTCCCGTATGGTTAGAGTTATTCTCCGACATTGCGACTCCCTCGTATTGTTTATTTGTATTTTCCAACTTCGCTGGACACTTCTATTTTGCCATAAACTGTATTCAAACATCCAATCAACATGCATGACATTCGAAATGCTCCGGCTTCACTTATCTATGATAACCTCACTTATACGCCCGCATCGCCCTGCGGAGCTCGCGAAGCGACGGCCGCTTGCCGTACATGAGCACGCCGGTGCGGTAAATTTTCGCCGACAGCCAGCCCAGCAAGCCGATCGAAGCGACGAGCTCCGCCATCGACAGCACGATTTGCCAAAGCGGCGGCTCCGACATCCCGATGCGCAGAAACATGAGCAGAGGCGTAAACAGCGGAATGAACGACATGACGGCGACGTAGCCGGCATTCGGGCTCTGCAAGCCTGCCATCGCTACAATGAAAGCGGCGATGATTACATACGTAACCGGCATGATCGCCGGGCCGACATCCTCGGTTCGGCTGACCAGGGAGCCGACGGCCGCAAACATCGTAGCATACAAGAAGAAGCCGCCGAGATAAAAGAAAACAAAGTACACCAGCAGCGACAGCGGAATGTCTGTCCAATTCATGTTGAAAGCAGCAAGCAGCTCGGCATTGTGCGGGAGGTTCAAATTGACTATAGCCGTTACAAGAAGGATGCCGACCTGCATCAGCCCGAGCAAGCTGATGCCGACGATTTTCCCGAACATTTGCTTTAACGGTGATACGCTGGCGATGAGCACCTCCATGACCCGCGAGCTCTTCTCCGCGGTTATTTCCATCGCCACCATATTGCCGTAGCCGATAACGCCGATATAAATGAACATGAGCAGCGCATAGACAAGCCCGTATGCAACGCGCAGTTCGTCTTCCGTCTTCTCCCCCGCGCCGGCCGCATCCAGACTGATCTGGCGTGACTCGAAGCGCACCGGCAATTGGATCTCCGCCTTCTGTTCGGCGGTCAAGTCGCTTCCTTCCACGGCCATGTCGATCTTGATCGAGCGAAGCAGCGTCTGAAGGAACTGTTCCTGATTCGACGTGAGAGAGTCCGGCGATTTGTAGATCACATCCGGGAATGTGGAGTCTTTCGGTTCGCTCAGCTCCAAGTAGCCTTGAATCTCTTTGGCGGTGATTTTCTCTTTGGCCATCCGTTCGTTCGCCGCCGCGCTGCCTTGTTCGGGAAGCGTGACGAAGCGCAGCAGCGGCTGCGGCTGCTTCGAGGAGAAGCCGCTCTCGATCAGCTTATGTGCTGCCGGACCCGCCGACAAGAATACGCCGACGGCCGGCTCCCCTTCCGCAGCCTTCGATTGGTTCATGAAATAGGCGATTACACTAGGCAGATTAACCAAGACGGTAATAAGTGCAATAAAGACCATCGTCATAATCCGGAACGATGGGGTTCGTACCCGGGACTTGAAGGTAAACCGGATGACCGACCACACATTAGACATGACTCGCTTCTCCTCCCACTTTGGCGATGAACATCTCATGCAGAGTAGGCTCCATCAGCTGAAACCGGTACACCGCCGTCTGCTCCGCCGCAAGCCGGAGCACCGCTTGTGCCGTATCGGTCCGATTGATACGAATCTCCATGCCGTTCGCCCTGCGGTTCACTTGCACGACGCCCGGCAATCGTTCGATCCCCTGCACGTCATGCTCCGTCTCCAAGATGAGCCGTTCGCGGGGAAACGCGCGCTTCATTTCCGTCAACGAGCCTTGCAGCACGGCGCGTCCCGCCTTCATCATGCAGATGTTCTCGCACAGCTCCTCCACATGCTCCATCCGATGGCTGGAGAACAATATCGCTTTGCCCGCATCCCGCAGCTCGACGACGGTTTCCTTGAGCAGCTCGGCATTAACCGGATCGAGTCCGCTGAACGCTTCATCGAGAATGAGAATGCTCGGATCGTGAATGACCGCAGCGATGAATTGGATTTTTTGCTGATTGCCCTTGGACAGCTCTTCGACACGTTTGTTGTAATAATCCGGAATATCGAACTTGTCCAGCCACCCCTTGAGGGCCGTCACGCTGTCCCGCTTGGACATGCCGCGCAGCTCCGCAAAGTACAAGATTTGCTCGCTCACCATCAGCTTCGGGTACAAGCCGCGTTCCTCGGGCAAATACCCGAGCACACGGCGCAGCTCCTCCGAGTAGCCGCGTCCGTGCCAACGGATCGTTCCTTGATCGGGGTATATCAGGCCTAGCGCCATTCGCATCGTTGTCGTTTTGCCCGCTCCGTTCGCTCCGAGCAGCCCGTAAATTTCGCCGCCCTTCACCTCCAGCGTAATGCCGTCGACGGCCGCTTTCTCGCCAAAATGCTTGGTTATCGCATTCATACTGAGTGGACTCACGGTAGGGATCCCTCCTTATTTGCCGATCATGTAAGCGAAAATTTCATCCAGCTCAAGCGCTCCCATCGTACGGATCGTTACTCCTCGTTCCTTCAGCGCCGATTCCGTCTGAGCCGCTTGCCGGGTTATGAGCCGATCCGCAACCGGTCCGCGCTCGACATGAACGACGCCGGGAATCCGCTCCGCTCCTTCGGGCGCCCTGTCGACCCACAGCGACTTCCACTCCTCCAGCAGCGTATCCTTCTCGAAGGTTCCGAGCAGCCGGCCTTCGTACAGGAACATGACATAATCGGCCATTCGGCGCACTTCTTCGAGAATATGCGTCGCCATAACAACCGTTCGCCGGCCGTCCGCCATGAATCGGGATATTTCTTTCATGCAGTCGCGCCATGCGAGCGGATCAAGACCGGCCGTCGGCTCGTCGAGCAGCAGCAGCTCCGGCTCCTGGGCAAGTGCATAGACGAGCGCCAGCTTCCGCTGCATTCCCTTGGACAGCTTCTTCAGCTTCAGCCCTTCATCCAGCTGGAATTTGGCAAGCAGCTCCCGGTATAAGCCCTCGTTCCAGCCCGGATACCAATAGCGGATAAACGCCGTCAGCTCCCCGATCGTGCCGGCAATTTCCTCCCATTCCGTAAGCTCCGGAACATAGCCGATACGCCGCTTGATCACCGGCTCGGCATCGGGGGAGTACGAGTGCCCGATCAGCTGCACCTCCCCGCTAGCGGGCTTCACGAGATTCATCAGCATGCGGAATAAGGTGCTCTTCCCGGAGCCGTTCGGACCGACAAGGGCATAAATATATCCCGGCTCCAAGGTCAGGTTTAGGGGGCCAAGCGTAAAGCGCTCCAGCGGCTTCGTTACATCCTTCAATTCAATAACGAAGTCGTGCGTATCCGTCGTCATGATCATTTCCGATCTCCTTTCCGGGATGGACCTGGTTCGTCAGTGAGGCGTTTGATGAGCTCCTCCTCAAACATGCGGCGCAGCTCTATCGGCGGGCAGTGCAGCTGCAGCGCCGTATCGATCGCCGTGCGGAGCGCTGCGGCAACCGCTTCTTGCCGGTATTGCTCTCGCTCCGGCTCTTCGACTTGAGCTACGAACGTTCCCGTGCCTTGTCTGGTGCGGAGCATCCCCTCGCTTTCCAGGTCTTGATATACTCTTCTAATCGTAATGACACTGCAGCTCAATTCTTGTGCAAACTCCCGAATGGATGGCAGCAGCGTTCCCGGCGGCAATCGGCCGCTGACGATCATACCGCGCAGCTGCACTTCGATTTGATGATATAGCGGCTCAGCAGAATCGGGATTGAGTTGGATAGGTATGCGCATCTCGGTGTTTACCGCCTTTCTAGAACAAATCCCGGGCGGCGATCCGCCGTTCGGTGGTGCGTGCGCTTATCAAAATGACTACGGCCGCCGCTGCCAAACCAATTAGCGGTATCCACCAACCGTAAGCTTGCACGGAATCTGCCAACAGCTTCAAGAACGATTGGGGCAGTACGAAAACAGCGGCAGCGGAAATCAATAGAATCACGGCGCAAAACCATAAACCGCTTATCAGGTACACTTTCCCGTTATATCCCATTTCCCAGTAAACATAAGCAGATCCCAATGTAATCGAGCAGAAGCACCAGCTCAGAGCGAGCTGAATGAAGTTTACCGCGTTCAGCTGCAAGGACAGCGGGTCATGCTCATTCCAGACGAAGAGCATAATAAACAATAACGTGTTCATGATGATGGCGGTAACAACGAGCTGCATCATCCGCGAAACAACCAGCTGCTTATTCGAGATCGGCAGTGCCTTCATAACCCTTAAGTGCCGGGTAAAGGAATCATTTTTATGGAAGTTCAAGTACCTTCCGCCGAATAAAAAACTGCAATTCGGCGCCATTGCGAGGACGAATAAATTTAACCCGAAATTATGGAAGGGTACATATTCCTGATTGAATATGCTCTCGTTGATTTGTCGCGCTAGCACCATCAGCATGAATGCTGTATATAGCGTAAAAATAACGCTGATGACCCAGCCCGAAACATTGCCGCTCAACTCCTTGCGCGCCAGCTGCCAGGACGTACTCCAAAGGCTCATAGCTTTACCTCCAATGTTCATACTGTATATATTGATATACACAGTATAATGTGTGCTTCTTTATATTGCAAGAGGCTGCTATAACTGCGAGCACAACAAAAAAACCGGCAAGCCCCCTCGTTCAAGGGAACCGCCGGCTATCGCCAACCATTTAACTACCCGTTATCACTTGCCAGACCGGCTTCGTGTGGCCGCCCGGATACATGACATACAAAAGCACGTAGACAAGCACACCTGTCGGCGCCGTCAGCAGCCACGTGATTGCGGTCCATCGCCCCAATCGTTTATGCTTCAGAAACCTCTGCTTATAAGCCAGCCAGATTGTCACTAAGCCTAACACACCACCGGCCGTAGCCAGAAAGATGTGAAAAATCAAGAACGCCAAATAATAAGGCTTAAGCCCTGCGGGACCGCCGAAATCCGTATTGCCGACGAAAACCGTACGAGCCACATACAGAATGAAAAACAGCAGCGCCGCAACTGCGGCTGTAACCATAAGCCGGATGTGGGTCTGTGTGTTTCCCTTCACAATGTGATACCAGCCGAAGCCGACCAATATCGCACTGATCACAATCAAAGACGTACATATCGTAGGGAGAATTTCGATCTGCATCTGTTACATTCACCACCTGTACCATACAATTGTATCTACACACCGTTCAGCTTCGGTACCGAATTCGGCGACGTCTGCTGCCCGACCTGCTCCGCCAGCTCGTCCTCATCCTCTTTGCTCCGTTCCGTGCGATACCAACGGAAGAAGGTGAACGCAAGCGCCGCGCCATACGTAATTTCTTGAATAATTTTCATAATGACGCCGCCCAGCTGCTGATCGTCTACGATCGAATACCCTGCAATCGGCATTACAACATCCCGGTACATCTCGTACAACGGCTTGCCCGCAAACAGAATGAGCGCACAAGCCGGCGTCAATAGAACCCCGTTAAGGAAAATGTATCCCATCCGCTTCAGCTCGGACATCCGTTCCCAGTACTGTACGTTGCCGACCACCGGAAACCACATAGCAAAGGCTGCAATCAGCAGCACCGTATGATAAGAGAATAGCAGCCAATCGTTGTTCATTACGGTATCCATCACTTTAGGAATATGGTACAGCGAGAACAGCATATTGAAAGTGAATACCGCAATCAACGGCCGTGTTAAGAACTTGAACAGCCGTTCCAGCCGAAGCGCCTTCATACTGCGCTCAACCATCCAACCGGGCATACCGTGCAGAATGAAGAGCGGCATGATCAAATACAGAATCGATTGATTCAGCATATGAATGCTGAAGAAGTAATGGTGGCCGAGCCAATCGAGCGGACTGCCGACCGCTGCATAGAACAGCACCAAACCAAACAAGAAGGAAGTCTTCTGGCCAATGCTTATACGAGGATCAAAGCCGTTTGTTCTAGCAGCGTGCAAGTAGGCATAGCCGACTACTACCAGCAGCAGCACCGTAACAGGACTCCACAGTTCAACGAAGCTGCCGGACATCATTTGCTCCAGCAAATTCCAATCCATCCCGGGCACTTCCTTTCTATCCTAAAAGCAACCACGTTCCTAAACATACATAAAGGGGAGGGACCGTTGCTAACAACCAGCCGCCTCCCCTACCTATGAACATGCCATCAATGATCAACTAGCGAAATGCATATTACCACCAAGTCCAGAACACCGCTGCCGCCACGGCTGTCAGTGCGATGAAGAAACCGAACGCGATCCCGATCACCGGCAAGAAATGTCCCTTATCCTTGGCATGCATCCAGAAGAATAGCTGGAAGCTGGCCTGAATCAGGGCAAGCACGACGATGAAGACAAGGAGGAACGAACGATCCAGCACTCCGTACAATACGGCTGCAAATGCCAATATCGTCAGAAGAATCGAAATCAAGTACGTCAAGTAATGATTCCGAGGCCCTTCATGCTTGTGCGGGCGCTTGCTGCCGGTGGTTACTTCATGAGTATGCTCGCTCATATCAGTGACCCACCTTCCCCATCAAGTATACGACTGTAAAGATGAACACCCATACCAAGTCGACGAAGTGCCAGTACAGAGCAGCGACGTAGAACTTCGGCGCCGTTACGGTCGTCAGACCCTTCTTGAAGCTTTGCAGAATCAAGGTCGTAATCCAGACGATACCAAAAATAACGTGAGCGCCGTGAGTGCCGACGAGCGTGTAGAACGATGTGCCGAACGCGCTGCTTGTAAACTTGTGTCCTTCATGAACATAGTGCAAGAACTCTTGGATCTCGAGCATCAAGAATGCGAAACCAAGCAGTACGGTTACGGCCATCCAGAACTGCAGCGCACCAAGCTTGTGCTTGTGCAATGCCATTACGGCGAATACCGATGTAAGCGACGAAGTCAAGAGCAGGAACGTCGACCAGCCGACCAGGGTAAGATCGAACAGCTCCTGGGCAACCGGACCGTCCGGCACCTGGTTGCGCAGGGCAATATACGTTGCGAACAAGCAGCCGAACAGTACGCATTCCGCACCGAGGAAGAGCCAGAAGGCAAGCAGCTTGTTTTTGCCTTCGAGGGTCGCCTTTTCCAGCTCTACAGGTAAGGTTCCAGCATTATGTGCCTGTGCCATTAGTGGTGACCCCCTTTTTTGTCCTCAAGCTCGGAAGGCTCGATATGCCAGCCGTGATCGTCGAAGATCGAGCGGCAGAACATCGCTACGATCGTCAGGAGCATGCCGGCAACTACGACGTAGTAGTTGTGGTAGATGAAGCCGTAACCGGCTATGAACAATCCGATCGACATAATAATCGGAATCAAGGACGGCGAAGGCATATGAATCGGACCGACCGGTTCCGCCGGCGTCATCTCTTTGTTGCCCGCCATCTTTTCTTTCCACAGTGCATCCAATCCGCGTACGAGCGGAGTTTGCTTGAAGTTGTACTCCGGCGCCGGGGATGGAATCGTCCACTCCAGCGTACGTGCATCCCACGGGTCGTTGCCGGCCGTCTTCGGCTTGCGCATCGAAACGAGAATGTTAATGATAAACACAATCGTAGCTAGACCTTGCATGAACGCGCCGATCGTCGACACGAAGTTGCCTACCTCCAGATCGAAGCCCGGCATATACGTGAAGTAACGCCGCGGCAGACCCATCAGACCCAAGAAGTGCTGCGGGAAGAAAGTCAGATGGAAGCCGATAAAGAACAGCCAGAAATGCACTTTGCCAAGACCTTCGCTCAGCAGCATGCCGAACATCTTCGGCCACCAGTAATACAGGCCGGCGAAGACGGAGAAGATGAGACCGCCTACGATGACATAGTGAAAGTGTGCAACAACGAAATACGTGTCATGATACTGGAAGTCTGCTGCCGGAACGGCCAGCATAACCCCGGTTACGCCGCCCATGACGAACGTAGGAATGAATGCTGTTGCGAACAGGTTCGCTACGGTAAAGCGGATGTTGCCGCCCCACAGTGTAAACAGCCAGTTGAAAATCTTCACGCCGGTCGGTACGGCAATCGCCATCGTTGCGATCGCGAAGATCGAGTTACCAACTGGACCCAAGCCTGTCGTGAACATGTGGTGAACCCACACCATGAAGCCCAGGAAGCCGATCAGCACGGTTGCAAACACCATGGAGCTGTATCCGAACAGTCGCTTGCGCGAGAACGTACTGACGATTTCCGAAATAATTCCGAATGCAGGGAGAATCAGAATGTAAACTTCGGGGTGACCGAAGATCCAGAATAAGTGCTCCCAAAGTACCGAGTTACCGCCGCGGGCCGCTTCGAAGAACGCCCCGTGGAACAGACGGTCGAACATAAGCTCGATAAGAGCTACAGTAATGACCGGGAAAGCGAAACAAATAATCAGCGATGTTACAAAAACCGTCCAAGTAAACATTGGCATACGCATGTAGGTCATACCAGGCGCACGCATGTTGATGATTGTAACTAGGAAGTTAATGCCGCCGATCAGCGTACCGATACCGGCGATCTGCAGACCAAGTACGTAGAAATCTACACCGTGGAACTGTCCGGTCGGATCGATAATCGTTGAAAGCGGCGCATAGGCGGTCCAGCCTGCGTTCGGCGCTCCGCCGAGGAACCAGCTCGTGTTCAGCAGCACGCCGCCGAAGAAGAAGAGCCAGAAGCCGAGCGAGTTCAGGAACGGGAACGCAACGTCGCGCGCGCCGATCTGGAGCGGAACGACTGCGTTCATGAACGCGAACAGGAGCGGCATGGCTGCAAGGAAAATCATCGTTGTGCCGTGCATCGTTGTTAACTGATTGAACGTATCACCGATAAACAGCTTCTGATCCGGATACATGAGCTGCGCCCGAATCAGAATGGCTTCGAGTCCGCCGACCAAGAAGAACAAACCGCCGGCAAGCAAATACAGAATGCCGATCTTCTTGTGGTCTACGGTTGTCAGCCAATCCATTAAGCCCGTGTAGCGTTTAGGCTCATGGTGCAAGGCCGCGTGCGGCGCATGGGCATGTGCGTTAGCCAACTTCAGTTGCCTCCTTATCCGCCGTGACGGATTTTGTACTATTTCAAGCTATGCAAGTATTTAGCAATCGAGTCGATTTGGGCATCGGTAAGCTTGCCGCCGAAGTTTTGTCCGAACGCCGGCATCTTATTGCCCGGCTTCTGGTCCTGCGGATTGGTAATCCATTTATGCAGGTTCTCTTCCTTCTCCGGTCCTTGATTGTCCAATATTCCCGCAATGTAAGGACGGGAAGCGAAGCCATTCAGGTTCGGTCCGAGACCCAAGCCTTGAGCGCTGACCTGGTGACAAGACATGCAGTTTTCCTTATAGAGCGTCTCGCCCTCTTTGTTCGCTGCAGCTACCGTTACCGGCGCTTTCATCTTGTCGACCCACTTTTGGAATTCGGTTTCTTCATAAGATTGAACAGTGAAGTTCATCAAAGCGTGAGAGGCTCCGCAAAGCTCGGCGCAGCGGCCTTGGAACAGACCGATCTCATCCGCCTTCAAGTAAAGTACGTTCACCGGTCCCGTGTTCGTGTCGACTTTACCGCCGAGCGAAGGAACCCAGAACGAGTGCTTCACATCGGTGGACGAAAGCTCGAGCGCAATGACCTTATCTTTCGGAACGACCATGTTCTGGGCGGTCACGATCCCGTAGTCCGGATAGTCAAACTGCCACCAGAACTGATGGGCCGTAACTTTGACGTGAATGGCATCCTTGTTCGCACGTTGGTCAGCGGAATGCTGGAACGTGTAGTAAACTGTCGGAACTGCAAGAATCAACAAGAAAATAATCGGAATCGCCGTCCAGATAATCTCCAGAACGTGACTTCCTTCGACTTGCTTCGGCACCATGTTCTCCTGGCCCTTGCGCTGGCGGTACCGAACGATTACCCACAGGTAAATCGCGAATACGACAGCGACGACGATGACCATGATAGACAATGATAGCTTCATCAAGAACAACTGCTCTCTAGCGACAGGGCCTTGCGGCTGCAAAGCCGACAGTCTGTCACTGCCGCAGCCGGCGAGCAGGAACGCCATCACCGCAAACAGGGGGATCAGACGCAACAACTTTTTCACACGACTCATTTCAGTATCAACCCCATTTAGCAAACAGTTTGTATTCCAACAAAAGCCCGAACTGCCTACAATCAGTGAAAAAACGCATAGCCTATTCACACTCTAATAAATATAAATTCGCTACTGTTTTTTGTCAATGAATCTGGAACAGTTCACAAATTGTTCTCAAAGTTGTCAAATCGCTGTTGTTGCGCGGTTTTTCTCCCCTTCAAGTTTTCCATTATCCGGTTCGATTATGCATGAAACCCACACCGAAAAGCGCATAAATCCGTTCGAAAATCAAATCCTATCCATAGGTGATCGGAAGGGAGAGCATAGGGTGATGAGGATAAAAACTTGGGCATGGCTCATGCCGGCCGTACTGGCTGCCGGGCTTGTCGGATGCTCGCGGCAGGGCAACTATACCGACGACTCGGCAATCAACAACTATTCGGCGCACCGCGGCGCTCAGACAAGCGACACGACTCGAGCTTATCAGACACAGCAGCTGTACGGTAATGTGATCCATGATAACGCGCATTTGTATTATAACCAATATTTAACCGATCAAATCGCCGGGATGTACGGAATCAGCACCGCCATCGTCATGACGACGGATAAATACGCGTACGTCGCCGTCATGCTCGATAACAGCGGCATCGGCACGCATGGCGGAGACAGCCGCCTGGAGGTGAACAACGCCGGTACCGTGCGGGGCTTGTACAATGTGTACTCCACGCAAAACGACGGCGCGAGCTCGAACAACGTCGCAAACGGCGTGAACAGCTACTATACCGTATCCAATCATAACGACCTGTCCCACGGCATTAAGCAGAAAATCGCCCAAAAGATCCGTTATCTGCAGCCGTCGATTCTGGACGTGTACATTTCGGCAAACCGGGACTTCATCAATTCAATGAACAACCTGGCTCAGGAAAGCTGGAAGGGCAAGCCTCTCGATCCGTATGTGGGCGACTTTAACCGCATCGTTACGAATGTATTCGGCACCGGGCAGTGGACGATGAACGAATAAGATGAAGCAGCGCATCGACGGCGGGCGCCATGCAGGCGTCCGTTTTCACTGTGCGGCTCGATTCCGGCAGCATTTTCCTTTACAATGGAAGTCTGATACATAATGAGTACGGCATGAAGGGATGCGATGTATATAATGAAGAACACAACGAAAACGGGGTTTGCGGCGCTCGGCATACGCGAGGAGCTGATCAACCTGCTGCGCAAGCAAGGCATCAACGAGCCGATGCCGATTCAATCCGAGGCGATTCCGAAGCTGCTCAGCGGGCGGGACGTCATTGCTCAGGCGCAAACCGGCTCCGGGAAAACGCTGGCGTACGTGCTCCCGATGCTGGAGACGCTGCAGCCGGGCAAAATGCATGTGCAGGGGCTTGTGCTCTCGCCTTCCCGCGAGCTGGCCGCACAAATAACGGAAGAGCTCGAGCGATTGGCTCCGGCCGTCGGCGCAACGGTCATGTCCGTGTACGGCGGCAAAGACGTCGACCGTCAGCTCGGCAAGCTGAAGGACGGCGTGCAGCTGATCGTGGCGACTCCCGGCCGGCTGCTCGATCATTTGAAGCGCGGCTCCGTGCTGCTGAACAAGGTGAGCATGGTCGTCATCGATGAAGCGGATCAAATGCTGCAGTTCGGCTTTCTTGAGGAAGTCGAGGAGGTGCTGCGGCAGACGAATTCCCGGCGCCAGACGCTGCTCTTCTCGGCGACGCTGCCGCAGCCGGTGCGCCATCTCGCCCGCGAATATATGAAGTCGCCGGAGGAGCTGCTGCTGCAGTCCCGTTCGGCCCCGGCCAAGGAGATCAAGCAGGAACTGGTCAAGGTTGCCGACGATGAGGCCAAGGTGAATAAGCTGGTCGATCTGATTGGCGAGCACAATCCGTATTTGGCGCTCGTATTCTGCCATACGAAGCAGCGCGTTATCGAGCTGACCGATGCGCTGAAGGAACGCGGCGTCGACGTCGACGAGCTGCACGGCGACTTGTCGCAGGCGAAGCGCGAGCAGGCGATGCGCCGGTTCCGCGAAGCGAAGGTGCAGGTGCTGGTGGCGACGGACCTGGCGGCGCGGGGGCTGGACGTGGAAGGCGTAACGCACGTCTACAATTATGATATACCGCACGATGCGGCGACGTACGTTCACCGGATCGGGCGGACCGGCCGGGCGGGCGAGACGGGGCTGGCGACGACGTTCGCCACGCCGCGCGATCAGCGCTATGTGGAGCTGATCGGAAGCGCGCTGCGCGGCGGCGCATGGCGCAGCGGCGCCGGCGCGGGAGGCGCCCGTGCGCGCGGCGCGGCGGGCGCAGGCAGGCCGCGTGCCGCAGGCCGCGGCCGGGCAGCCCCGGGCGGCGCCCGCTCGGCGGCGCCGGGAGGCCGTGCGCCCCGGTCCGCAGGACGGGGCGCGGCAGGGCCCCGCAGCGGCGGGGCCCAGGGCGGCGGAGCCCGCGGCGGCGGCCGCGGGGGGCGCGGCAGCGGGCGCGGACGGTAACGTCCGCCCTCTCCATTCGTTCAAACAGATGCACTATATAATAGAAGCAAAAAATTCGGACAATTCGCGGAAGAGGGTCCGAATTTTTTGCTGTCGGACAAGGACCGCTTCCGTCCGGCTTGGAAGCAGGAACATTTTAGCATAATCACCCGCATATTCGGGCATCCTCTTAGCCGGGTTGACCAAAATCGTCACGATCTTCACTGATATCGACACGATTCGCCGTAGAGCAAACGTTTTAACTTGTGGTAAAATAAAACAATCCACCGTTGTCGCGATAAGGTAACCGCATTCATGCGGAAGCGTCCCCCAATTCCACTTACAGGAGGTAGGCTTATGTACGAACTGAAAGAGAAAGAAATGATATTCGTATTCACAGGACCGAATGGAGCCGGTCGCCGTACGGTTGCGGAGATGTCCGGTTCGACGCTCGGGATCAAGCAGGTCATTTCGTATACAACCCGCCCGCCTCGTGCGAACGAAGTGGATGGCCAGGACTATCATTTTCTGAATCCGGCGCAGTTTTTCCAGGCCCAGCAGAGCGGGGAGTTTCTCGAGATTACGGAGATCGACGGCAACCTGTACGGCATTAAGCACAGCGACATCGAGAAGAAGTTTCAGCAGCAGAAGGGCTCCTTATATTTGATTCTGAACAGTCATGGCGCGCAGCACCTGAAGGATGCGTACGGAGAACATGTCGTTCGGATTTTTATTTATGCGGATCGCAACCTCGTGGCCAAGCGTCTGCACGACAGCGGTTTCAGCGAAGAGGAAATCGCCCGTCAGCTGTCCCACTATGATGAGGAGATGGCGTACCGCAGCAAGTGCGAGCATGCCTTCGAAAATATCGATCTGGCGCATACGGTGTTCGATTTGACCAAAGCGCTCGACAGCTACTTGCAGCGCAACCTGCTGGAGCTTGATTGAGCACCGCCAACATGTAAAATGCTGACCTTACAGCAGCTGCGGCTCTTCCGGGAGCCGGGGCTGCTTTTGTGTTCATTTCGGACCACAGGGTCCTGCCCGTAAAGGAGTCAACCAATCATGAAACTCATATCGATCGAACCGACCCCGAGCCCGAACTCGATGAAGCTCAATCTCGACGAGTCGCTTCCGCCTCACGAGCGCCGCACGTATACGGCCGAACAGGCGTCTTCCGCTCCCGAGTACGCCCAGCGCCTGCTGGCGATTCCGGGAGTGCGGAGCCTGTATCATGCGGCGGATTTTATCGCGCTGGACCGGACGCCGAAAGGCGATTGGCAGGCGATTCTCAGCGCGGCTCGCGCAGTGCTGGGCGAAGCGCCCGGTGCGGCGCCCGCCTCTCCGGAAGCGGCCTCCCCCGGCAATGCGGCCGGCGAAACGGACGGAGCGTTCGGCGAAGTGACGGTGCTGCTGCAAACGTTCCGCGGCATTCCGCTGCAGGTGCGCGCGCAGGCCGGAGGTCAAGAAGCCCGCGTCTCCATGCCGGAGCGCTTCACGAATGCGGCGATCGAAGCCGGCAAAGCGGCGCCCAATCTGATCAAGGAGCGTCAGCTCCAGGAGCTCGGCGTCCGCTACGGCGACCTGCAGGACGTGCTCGCCGAGATCGTCCAGGAGCAGGACGCCTCGTACTCCGATGAACGGCTGCAGCAGCTCGTCGCCGCTTCGTACGCAGCCGCGGCCGATAGCAGCGCCGCTTCGCCGGGCGTAACGCCTCCGCCGCAATCGGATACCGGGCTCGCCGAGCAGCTCCGCTCGCCGGACTGGAAGGAACGCTACGCCGCGATGCAGCGCATTCAGCCGTCGCTGGAGACGCTCCCGCTGCTGGCCGGGCTGCTGGATGACGAGAATGCCTCGGTGCGACGTCTAGCCGTCGTTTATATCGGCGACATTCGCGAGCCGGAGGCGCTGCCGCACCTGTTCCGCGCTCTGCGCGACCGCACGCCGTCCGTGCGCCGGACGGCCGGCGACACGCTGTCCGATATCGGCGATCCGGCGGCCATCCCGGCGATGATCGACGCGCTGCGCGATGACAATAAGCTGGTGCGCTGGCGCGCCGCCCGCTTCCTGTATGAGGTCGGCGATGCGACCGCGATCCCGGCGCTGCGCGAAGCGGCGAACGATACCGAGTTTGAGATTCGGATGCAGGCGAATTTGGCGCTCGAGCGCATCGAAGGCGGCCGCGCCGCCGAAGGCTCGGTTTGGCAGCAAATGACCCGGCGCAACGACTAATATTGACCTAAGAGAGGATGTTCGCTTATGCACGACTCCCGTCTAACGAAGCTCGCCGAGCTGATCGCTTCTTATTCTATCGACGTTCAGCCCGGGGACAATGTCTGGATCGATAACAGCGTCTCCGACCCGTCGCTGGCGATCGAGCTGATGCGCGCCATTTCCGCCCGCGGCGGCAAGCCTTATGTAAAGAACGTCAACCAGCGCATCCTGCGGCAGTTCCTTATCACGGCAACGGAAGACCAAATTCGCACGCTGGCCGACAACGACCTCGCCTTTATGAAGCAGATGCAGGGTTACGTTTCGCTGGCCGGCAGCGACAACATTTCCGAGCTGTCCGACGTACCGGCCGACCGGATGCAGCTGTACCGCAAGCTGCACACGAAGCCGGTGCACTTCGACCAGCGCTTGGAGCATACGAAATGGACGCTGCTTCGCTACCCGAACGCCTCGATGGCCCAGCTCGCGAACATGAGCACCGAAGGGTTCGAGCAGTTTTATTTTGACGTGTGCACGATGGATTATGCCCGTATGAACCGCGCCATGGACCCGCTCAAAGCGCTCATGGACCGCACCGACATGGTGCGCATTACCGGCCCGGGTACGGACTTGTCGTTCTCGATCCGCGGCATCGGCTCCGTCAAGTGCGCCGGCGACCGCAACTTGCCGGACGGCGAAGTATTCACCGCCCCGGTACGCGATTCGGTGAACGGCTTCATCACCTACAACACCCCTTCTCCGTACGGCGGCTACGTCTACGACAACGTTCGGCTGGAATTTGCCGACGGCCGGATTACGAACGCGACGGCGGCGGCGAATGTCGACGGCTTGAACCAAATTTTCGATACGGATGAAGGCGCCCGTTATGTCGGAGAGTTTGCGATTGGCGTCAATCCATATATAATGAATCCACTGAAGGATATCCTGTTCGATGAGAAAATCGCAGGCTCGTTCCATTTTACGCCCGGCAGCTGCATTCCATCCACACCGAACGGCAACTCCTCCTCCGTACATTGGGATTTGGTCAATATTCAGCGTCCCGAGTACGGCGGCGGCGAAATTTGGTTTGACGGCGTTCTGATCCGCAAAGACGGCTTGTTCGTCGTGCCGGAGCTGGAGCAGCTGAACCCGGAGCATTTGAAATAAGGTACAGGAGAATTAGCAACCATGATCAAACTAGGACGAAACGACCCATGCCATTGCGGAAGCGGGCAAAAGTATAAGAAATGCTGTCTGGAGAAGGACGAGCGGGGCCATGTGACCCGCATCGTTCCTTCGCCGGAGCCCGGTACGCCGTCAGCGGCGGGCGGCGGAATTCAAGGCGGCGTTGATCCGAACGACCCGGACACTTGGGGAGCGGATACCATATTGGGCATGATCGATACGCTGCCTTGGGCGAACGATCAGTACCCCGATCTCGCGCGCCTCATGGTAGACAAGATGACGAACCGCTACGATTGGGGCATAATCGCCCAGGCGGTCACCTTGCTGCATGGCTATACGTCAAAGCGGAATCCGACATTCCGGAATCCCGGCGTGCTGCCTGCGGCTGCCGAATATTGCCTGGCCTCCTACGCGCACGGTCTCTCGACGACACAGGCCGAGGTGGCCCGGATCTATGAAGTTTCCGCTGCCACGATTGCCAAGAAGGCGCAGGATATGCTCGATTTTATCCAAAAGCATATGGAGCCGCTGGATGGGTCCACTTACGTTGAGGAACTGCATAGAGAGCAGGGGATTACGGAGTCTGCGCTGGAAACCATTGTCGGCACCCTGGCGCCGGAAGCTTACGACTTCAACGTCGCCGGAGCCAGAAACCCGCAGCGCGAGCCGGCTATGCGCCTGATTGAGCAGGCGAGGACGGAGACCACGCCGAACCGCCGAATCGAGCTGGCGCGGCAAGCGATCGAGCTGTATCCGGATGCTTATAATTTGCTCGCTGAGCATGCGCAAGCCCCCGAACAGATTCTCGAACAGTTCCGCCGCGGCCTCGTTGCGGGCGAACGGGATTTGGGAGCGGCGTACATCGAAGAGAATAGAGGGCATTTCTGGGGGTTAATCGAGACCCGACCTTATATGAGGGCTAAAGCCGGGTATGCGGAAGCTTGCTTGTACCTGGGCCGCTATAAGGAAGCGGCGCGTCATTACGAGGACCTGCTGGAGCTGAATCCAAACGATAATCAAGGCGTGAGGGACATGCTTGCCGCCGCCTATTTGGAGCTGAAGCAATATGACAAGGCCGCCGATTTGCTTGAGCGGTTCGGGGAAGATACGGCTTCCGTCCGGTACGACCGCCTTCTGATCGAATACGGCCGATGCGGGGTCAGCGGCAAGCTGCCGGAGCTGCTCCGCGAAGCGAAGCGAAGCAATCCTCATGTGATTCCTTATTTGACCGGGAAGAAACAGGCCCCGAGCAGCTTGCCGGAGTCATATCGTCCGGGCGAAGACAGTGAAGCGCAGGACTACATCGTTACTCGTCTGAATACGTGGAGGAAGCATGCCCCTCTGGTGCAATGGGTTGCAGATCAGGCGTAATACACCGGGGGCCGCCGCCCGCGGGCGGCGCGCAGCAGCCGGGGTCTGCCCTTCGTTGCTGCGTCCCCGCAAGGCTGTCGCTTGTCCAAAGAAACAAGCCTCACTTCTCGAATTGCGAGAAGTATAGGATCCGGTCCTGGATGCTCGGATGCGTACCCCGAAACAGCGTCACAAGCAGCGGCTGCTTAATCGGACTCAAATTGTCGCGGGCAATCTTCTGGAAGGCGCGAATTGCCGCGTCCCCGTCCCCGGTCATTTGCATCGCATAAGCATCCGCCCGCTGCTCCAGGAAGCGCGAGAATACGTTCTGCGCCGGAGTAAGCACGATGCCGACCAAGCTGACGGCAATAAGCAGCACCGGCAGCGCCGCCAGATCCTGCCCCTTCCCTCCCTGCCGAATGCCGACCAGCGGGGCTGCTTTTCGCAGCAGCCACTCGTACAGCCGATATGCGGCCCACAGCGAGAAGAACGTCACGATGATCCCCACGGCGACCTGCCAGTAAATATGCTTCTCTTTGTAGTGTCCCATCTCGTGAGCCATGATCGTCAAGATTTCGTCATCCTTCAGCTTGTTCAGCGTCGTATCCCAGAGCACGATACGCGCGTTGCTGCCGATGCCGTTCACGTAGGCATTCACGGCGTTCGTCCGCTCCGACATGTTGACCTCGAACACCTGATTTGCCGGAATGTCCGCCTTGGCGGCCAGCTCCAAAATTTCCGTCCGCAGCGGCTCCTTCCGCAGCGGCTGGAACGTATGATACAGCGGGTCAAGCACGACAGGCTGTACGAACGTCAGGAACACGCTGATCGGTATTGCCACAATACTGAGCCACAGCCACCACCGCTTCGGACTGCGTCTCATCAGCCAGAGCAAAATCACTACAATAAAGGTCGTCGACACCCACTCAATCGCCAGATCTTTCCCCAAATCGGCAAAGAAGGTAGCCGTTGTCGTGGTCGACAGTCCATAGGCCCGATCAATTTGCAGCATGGCATAGTCAAGCGGCAGAAACAGCGCTCCGGTTACAGCGAGGAACACCAGCACGAACCCGCCTATGCGCAGCAGCGAAAATCGGGTCAGCCGCTCCAGACGCGTCCTGAGGCCGACGCCGAATCCGAGCAGCAGCAGGAGGACGACGACTTGTAGCGGCGTCATGATGAAGTACGCCAACGAATGAATGCGCGACAACGACTCGCCCTTGCGGATTTGCTCCGGCGCCAGAAAGGTGCTCGGATCCGCTGCGGTGCCGGCGTATTGAGGCGACGGCTCGTATAAGTTCCCGAACGTAAAATACAGCCCTATCACGACGCCGTACAGCAGCATCCCGATCACCAGCCGCGCCGTCCACCGTTTCATCCCTCACCACATCCTTTTCCTTTATTCTTCGAAGTTACCCGGGATCCACGTTTCGCCGAGCTCCAGCAAGCGCAGCGCCTCTGCAGGCAAGCCGCGCCGCGTCCATTCCGCCTGCAGCCGCCGCACCGCTTCCTCCGGCGTATCGTCGGCAAGCATGAACGCTCCATAGTGCATCGGCACGAAGGTCTCCGCGCCCAGCTCCTCAAACGCCTGCACAGCCTCCTCCGGCGTCATATGCGACACCTGCATGAACCATTCCGGCTCGTAAGCACCGATAGGCAGCAGTGCCGTTCCGATGCGGAACCGTTCCCCGATGTCCCGAAATCCGCGAAAATACCCGCTGTCGCCGGCATAATAGATCGAACGTCCGCGGCCGTTCTCCGCTCCTTCGCCTTCCCTCCCAATGACCCAGCCTCCCCAATGGGACGTGTTCATATCCCACGGCGAACGCCGGGTCCAGTGCTGGGCCGGAACGAAGCTGAACGCCACGCCGCCGGCTTTCGTTTTCCCCCACCAAGGCAGCTCTGCCACTGTGTCGATTCCTCTTTGGCGAACGGCCAGTCCGAGCCCGTCCGGAACGAATACGGCAGGCTTGCCGGGCAGCCGAAGCAGCGAGTCGTAGTGCAAATGATCGTAATGCGAATGCGAGATCAGCACAATATCGACCGGCGGCAGCTCGCCCAGCTTCAGACCCGGCTCCGTCAGACGCCGCGCCATGCCCATCCGGGACGCCCAGACCGGATCGGTAACGATGTTCAGCCCGGCGTATTGAATCAAAAATGTAGAATGGCCGATCCACGTGACCGAGCATTCCGTACGGTTGCTTCGCAGCCACTCCTGCCGCTTCGCCGCATGCTGCGGCACATTCCACCGGACGGCCTTCTTCGGCCGGTTTCGCATCCATTTCATGACGTCGAGAAAGGATTTGTCGTTGACGACTCCATCCAAATTGCCGTAGCGCTTGCTCCCCATGTTGAATCTCTCCCAGAAACTGTATACGAATTGCAATTGACAGCTCCATCATACCGCGCGTACAACGGTTACGCAAAAATGTGAACGACTGCGCTTTACCCCGGCAATCCGAAGGCTTCCGCCAGCAGAACGCACGTGCGAAGCCGGTCCTTGTAGGCGGTTGCGGCAGGAACGACGACAACTTCGTCGATCCCCCACCTGCTGCCGAGTGCGAACAGCTCCCGCCTAACGGTTTCAGGTCCGCCGGCGATCATTCTCTCACGCTGCGGCGTGGAAAGCGGCAGCGTGCCGGAGCCGGCCGTCCGCGCCGCTGCTTCGTCGGTTTCGTCACAGATAACGAACACCGCAGTACAGCACTGGGGAACGGCACCGAGCGCCGATGGAAGAAACTCGCGCCGGTAAGCGTGGACCGTCTGAGCTCCATCCTCGCTGCTTAGAAACTGCGCATAGCCGAATGCCGCTCCCATTCGGGCGGCCAGCCGCGCGCTGATCCCGCTGGAGCCGAGCACCCAGAGCTGGGGCGCCGATTCGACGAGCGGCATCGCCCGAACCCCTTCATGCCGGTGGCCGGCAGGCACGGTATCGTGGAGAAACTGCACCAGCTCGGCGACCTGCTGCGGGTATCGCTCCGGCTCATCCGCACGGCCGTCCCGCAGCGCCTCCGCCGTCCGTGCGGAACCGCCCGGAGCTCGGCCCACACCGAGATCGATCCGGCCCGGATACAACGCCTCCAGTACGCGGAACTGCTCCGCGACCTTTAACGCACTATAATGCGAAAGCAGCACACCGGCGCTCCCGACCCGCAGCCGCCCCGACGTCCGCGCCGCAGCTGCGGCAATCAGCACCTCCGGCGCCGAACCGACCAGCTCCATCGAATTGTGATGCTCGGATACCCAAAACCTTGTATACCCGAGCCGATCCGCAGCCATCGCCAGCTCTACCGTCTGCGCCAGCGCCGTACGATGCGAAGCGCCGGCCGCAGCCGGCGAATGATCCAGAATGCTCAGCTTCAGCGGCCGCATTCTTACCAGCCTCCCCCTTCAAACCAAGCGGTCTACCTCGTCCGAAGTATATTCGCTGGCCCACATTTCCATACTATGCAAAAACAAAGTCCTTAACTTCCCGCAGAAAAATACATCGCATCACTTTCTAGCAACAGGAACCCGCTTTCGCCGTCTTACAAGCGTGAAAAAAAGCTCGGGCACGGGCCCGAGCGTTCCGACGGAGGTTACGATGCTGCTTGCCATCGGCTTCGCCGCCACCTTTATGATTTGTGCGGCCTACATCATATTCCCCCGGCGCCTCCACCCGCTGGAGCAGCTCTTCGGTTTATTTTTGTCCCTGTTTATATATGCCTTCCATTTTTTTGTCTCCGGCGTCAATCAACGCAATTTCTCAGTGAATGCTGCGGGAGATACGTTCCTCACTTTTTTGCTTATCCGCTTCATCTTGACGCCGGTTCTCGCTTTATGGCTCATGGAGCTATTGGAATTCGCACGCCGTTTTTGGAGCAAGGCGGGTCTCATGCTCGGTTTCGCCGCGGTATCCACGTTCGAGACCTTTATCATGCTTCGCATCGGCATCCTGACCTATGAGGACTGGAGACCGCTTGGCATTTTTCGCTTCTGGCTGATCTTCAGCGTACTGATTTACGTGTCCTTACGACTCTATCGGAGCACGCTGCGAAAGGAGCTCGGACTGTCATGAACGTGTTCGCTTGGATCGGCTGGTTTGACTTTCCGCAAAGCTTCGATACGAACGAGTGGACGATTCTCCTCTTAACGGCCGGGGGCTGGACTGCCGTGCTGCGGTGGGGGCGGCATTTTCCGAGAAGTCTGCTTATGCTCCTGCTAAGTGCCGGTCTCATGTCCGCCATGACCCTCGACCTCATGCTGGCAGGTCCCCCGCTCGACATGTACGACATGAATGACACCAACAAGGTCGAATGGTTTGATCTGCTGCTCTATTTGGCTTATCCGCCGTTCGGGTTCTTGTTTCTTTACCTGTACACTCGGCTGCAGCTCAGCGGCTTCTTCACGCTGATGTATATCTTGGTTTGGTCCACCGGCGGCGTTCTCGTGGAATGGATTACGTACGAAGCCGGCGTGTTCCATTACAAAACGTGGGACATGTGGCATTCTCTTACCGTCTATTTAATCGTCCAGGCTGCCTACCTGTACCTATTCCGCTACTCGAGGCGCTGGTACCTCCGCTCTTCTTCCCAACTCCGCCAGCGCTTCTAGCAGCCGATCGTTCTCCTCCGGTGTACCGATTGTGATTCGGACGTACTCCGGGAGGCCCCAGACCGCTGCGGAACGAACGATCACTCCTCTTTGCAGCAGCCCCTCGTAAATGCGGCCGGCCTCCGCTCCCAAGCGTACCAGAATAAAATTGCTTTGACTCGGCCTGACGACCGTGAAGCCGCGCGCAGTAAGCTCCTCGGTCAAATAACGGCGTCCGTCGGCATTAAGCTCGCGCGAACGGCTTACATGGTCCGTATCCGCCAATGCCGCAGCGGCGGCTGTCTGGGCGAGCGCATTCACATTAAACGGCTCCTTCACTTTGAGCAAGGCCTCGATCACCTCAGGCCGGGAAACCGCATAACCGACCCGGATGCCGGCCAAACCGTATATTTTGGAAAATGTCTGCAGGACGAGCAGCGTCCGGCCCTGCCTTAGCAGATCGAGGCCGTCGGTGTAATCGTCCGCATCGGCGTAATGGCCGTAGGCGGCGTCGACAATCAGGAGGACGCTCGGCGGCAGCTCTTCAAGCAGCTTCTCGAGCTCGCCGCGCGGCAGATACGTTCCTGTGGGATTGTGCGGCGTGCACACGTAAACCAGCTTCGTCCGGGGAGTCACGGCTCCCAGAATCGCGGCAATATCGTATGTAAAATCAGCACGAAGCGGTACCGGTACGACCCTCGCCCCCATCAGCACGCCGGTAAACTCGTATTCCGTAAAGCTCGGACTCGGGACGATCATTTCATCCCCGGTCTCCAAATACGCCTCGGCGACGAGCTTGATCAGCTCGTCGGCTCCGTTCCCGGCGATGATATGTTCCGGCGTTACGCCGAGCGTGTCGGCCAAAGCGGAGCGCAGCTCGCTGAAGCCCGCATCGGGGTAACGGTGCAGCTCCGCGGCGCTGCGCAGCAGCGCTTCCATAGCGAGGGGCGAAGGACCGAGCGGATTCTCGTTGGAGGCGAGCTTCACAACCCGGTCGAGCCCGTGCTCGCGCTGCACTTCCCAAATCGGCTTGCCGGGGGAATAAGGCTTGAGCTGAAGGACTGCTTGTCGTGTACGGATGGACATAGAGACACATCTCCTTTGGAATAAGAATGGACATGTTGCTTTATCATAGTAGTATGTTATCCTGTTAATACGTTAACACATTACTATGTTAAAGTAAATGGGCAGCTTTATCTCTTTTTATTACCGTCGGTATAAAGGGGGGAAATGCCTATGACATCCTTACAAGCTCCGGGAGCCATATCGATCCAACCAGAGGAAAACGGTTTTCGCCGTCTTCGGACGCGCTTGTTTCCCGGTGAATTAGAAGCCGATTTACTGAGCTGTGCAAAATAATTTCCGCCGTGTAATATAAACGAGGCCTCCCGTTTAAGGGATAGGCCTCGTCTTTTACTACGGGAGCTTGGGCGTGGCTGATACGGTTCGATAACGGATTTTGAGGGCTCTATTTTACCGCTAACGCACTTGTCATTGAAAATAGAGGAATTTGGAGGCGCTATCGAATGTCAATTGATGAAATCGGGCTTGATTTTCCCCGGTTTCTGGAAAATAGCGCCCTGAAAATCCGCTAAACTTGTAATACATCCCATATCGTTCCAAATAATGGTTTGGGAGACCGTTATAGTTCACAAATTTCCCCAAATGACGGGTCGCTTGACGGATTTGCCTAGCGCCCCGGCTTAACGACATTCGCAAACAGCTCGTTCATCGTAAATGTCGCGCAAGGCAGCTTATCCGACCGCAGGGGCGCGTCCCCTTCATATACCTCGATAAGCTCGTAAACGCTGCCCCTTAACATATATTGCTCCAGCGATTCCCCGTCCGGATCGACGATCCAATACTCTTCGACACCGTATTTGGCATAGGTGGCCGCTTTGCTTAACCGGTCGCGCCGCTTCGAGCCGGGGGACAATATTTCCGCAATGACGTCCGGGGGACCTTCAATGCCGCGATTCGTTAAGATATGCTGCCGGCTGCGGTGTACGATCATCACATCCGGCTGCCGCATATCGGTCGGGCTCAAGATCAAATCCAGCGGCGCGTGAAAAATCATATATTCCGAGCGGCACGATGAATTCAGCAAATACTCCAGCTCTGCGCTGACCGACTGGTGCGGCAGGGCAGGGCCCGGAGACATGAGCTCCAGAATTCCGTCTACAATCTCATAACGGTTTCCATCCTCCGGCATAGCAGCATAGGCCTCGTACGTGAACGGGTGCTCGCGCACAAGCTTTTTCTTATTGTCCGCTTCCGACATCCGCATCCCTCATCCCGCTTTTGCCTTCATTATATCACAACCGACGATACTGAAACGCAGGAGGAGCCGACAAGGTCACCCGATACCGCTCTACAGCCCTTCCTTCTCCCGAATATACGCCAGCAGCCGCTCGCAGCCTTCGTTCACCATGTCGTACACTTCTTCGAAATTGCCCGTATAGTAAGGGTCCGGCACATCGCCGCCGAGATGCTTCGGCACGAAGTCCAGCAGCTTCTTGACTTCCGAGCGATGCTCCTTGGGGGCGAAGCGGCCCAAATTCACTACATTGCTGTCATCCATAGCGATGATATAAGCAAACTCGTGAAAGTCGTCCTCCCGCACCTGGCGCGCCCTGATCCCGCTGTCGTCTACCCCATGCCGCTTCAAAATGCCGCGCGTCCCCTCATGAGGGGGCTTCCCGGTATGCCAATTGCCGGTGCCGGCAGAGTCCACCTTGATCCGCTCCGCCAGCCCGGCCTCCTGTACCTTGCGGCGCATGACCGCTTCCGCCATCGGCGACCGGCAAATATTGCCCAAGCACACGAACAAGATTTGAACCATTTTCTTTGCCTCCTATGCAATTCATGAAGAAAGCCCGGCCCCGCCAATCACATTGGCTCGGCTCCGGGCTTTCTTTGCAGGACGGATGCTGCCCTTTCAAGCGCGACAGCATCGACATCGTCACAGACAATCACTTCTGAGCGACCATATGCGCCGCCAAATACTTCTCTATTTTGCGCTCGTCGCTGATTGCAGGACAAGTATAGCAATATCGATCCTCGCCCGGCAAACGATAATTCATGCAGCATTTGCTGCGCAGCATGATCGTACAGCCGCTGTGCAGAGGATCCTCAATCGTACGAAACGAAGGAGTTAACGGATTGACGGGACATCCGTCGAAGAAGCTGGTATTGACGGGGGACATCAAACAGCCGTACACCTCTTCGATTCTCATTCTCATAGCAACCGAAGACGCTTGCTCAAGCCACTTCCGCTTCCAGTATATGAACAAATAGGAGAGTGTGCTCCATAAAGTAGACGATGGAATATCGCTGTACCGAATGACGCTGTCGAAGACGGGAACGACATTCGTCGTAAACACGCTAACCAAATACGCTTCGGTTCGTCCAGCTTCTTCTTCCGTCCAAAGCCGCTCCCCGTCCGCTGTACAATCCTCGTGAACACAGGCGTCCGCAATATGAAATCGAAGAGCCCCGCTAGCTTCCACGGTGACGGCCAACCGGTTCAGCGATACATCGAGGCCGCAGCCGTGATGAATCCAGGCATAAAGCGCCCCGGCAGCAAGCGCGCTGTACCTCTTGATAAATAAAGAGCCCGTAACCTTTCGCTCCGGAGACCGGATCGCATGACCGAACGCATCCAGCATCCGGAATATCTCTTCATCGTCCATAAGCTTGAACGTGTTCTCCGTCGCGGGCGTATCGCCAGGCTCAAGAACGATGCGATAATTCGCAAGCAATACATCGGGATCGACGCTGGACATGGGGACCCTCCTTGGGGATGTTATGGAAGAAAGCCGACTCTCGAAAGAATCGGCTTGAACGAGCCTGCATTAGCTCCGAACAGGTTGAAAGCACTATTACAGCTTCACATCGTAGAATTTGGCCAGCTCGGTCAGCATCTGGTTCGCTGCGATGACGCCGCCCGACGTATTCCAGATTACGTCGCTCACCTTATGCGCATTGCCGCTTTTTACAACGTTCATATTTTTCCAGAGCGGATCGTTCAGCCATTCCTGTTCCGTCTTGTTGGCAGCGCCGTCGCCCGTTTCATAAGTGAAGTAGAACAAGATATCCGTGTCCAGCTCAGGCAGTCTTTCCTTCGTAATCTCGTCGGCAAACGAATTCTTTGCGTTCAGTACCGTATCCGGGCGGGCAATGCCGATCTGCTTGAAAATAACGCCGGTAAACGTATCCGTATTATAAATGCGCGTCTTGCCGGCCATGAAGCGGGCAACCGATACTTTCTTGTTCAGCTTGTCGCCGGCCTGCTTCTTGAACTCTTCGATGCGTTTGTCGAAGTCCGCAATAATTTTATCGCCTTCGGCTTTCTTATTGAGTGCTTCCGCGTACAGCTGGAAGTTGTTTTTCCACTCGCCGCGAAGCACGTCGGAGAATACCGTAGGGGCGATCGCCTTCAGCTGCTCATACACTTTCTCCTGGCGCATCTTGTTGCCGATGATCAGGTCCGGCTTCAGCGCTGCGATTTGCTCGATGTTAGGCTGCGACTCGTCGCCGACGACGGTCACGCCTTCCAGCTGTGCCTTCGTATGCTCATACCAAGGGTTACCCGTGAACGCCTTCACCGCGCCGACCGGCTTCACGCCGAGCGCAAGCAGCGCTTCCGTACCTTCATTCGTCAAAATAACGACGCGCTTCGGCGTACCCTTGATCTCGGTTTCGCCCATGCTATGCTTTACTTTTCTTACTTGCTCCGCCGCCGGCGCCGCCGCATTCGCCGAACCGGCCGCTTCTTTGTTTTCTGCCGCCGGCTGCTGTCCGCAAGCCGACAACACCAAAGCAAATATGAACAATATAGAAGTCCAAACTCCGAGCCTTTTACCTAGTTGCAGCATTCTTCCCATTGTCATCCTTGTCCCCCAAGTGAGATTGATTATCATTATGGATTCAAATATACAAAAGCACCCCGCCCTTGTCAATCATTTTATGAAAACTGTTCTCAATAATATGATAATGATTTTCAAAATCGTTGACTTTAGCAAACGGTCCCTTGTACAATTTGTTTTATCAGTTTATTGCCGAAAACGCTTGTGAAAGTAGGAGCTTATGAAATACGCCGGAATTTTCCTTTCATTAATTGTGCTGGCCGTCGCCATGTGCTGCAGCATTATTTTCGGAAGTACGGATATCCCGCTTCAGACGGTAATCGATTCGTATACGAGCTTTAACGGCTCCAAGGAGCACTTGATTATTCAGACGACCCGGGTTCCGCGGGCGCTGATTGCCGCCGCCGTAGGCGCCAGTCTTGCCGTTGCCGGCGCGGTTATGCAGGCGATTACCCGCAACCCGCTCGCGTCGCCCAGCCTCTTCGGCGTCAATTCCGGAGCGGCCTTCTTCATCGTCGTCGCAACGTCTTTATTCCATGCGGGCGGCTTTCAGGAATTCACTTGGATCGCCTTCCTCGGCTCCACGGTCAGCTCGGCCATCGTATACATCATGGGATCTATGGGCCGGGACGGTATGACTCCTGTCAAAATCACATTGGCGGGGTCGGCCGTAACCGCCTTCTTCCATTCCATGACTCAGGGCCTGCTCCTCGCCGACGGCAAAATGTTCGATCAAGTGCTGATTTGGCTGGTCGGCTCGGTCGCCGGCAGGGACGTTGCCATGCTGCATGCCGTATATCCTTACATGATCATAGGGTTCGTCCTGTGTCTGATTCTGTCCAGACATATCAATGTGCTCGCAATGGGCGAAGACGTCGCCGCCGGTCTGGGACAGCGCACCGTTCTTGTGAAAGTGGCTGCGGCTGTCAGTATCATTTTGCTGGCTGGAGCCTCCGTCGCCGTTGCCGGGCCGATTGCGTTCGTCGGTATTATCATTCCGCATATCGTCCGTTATTTGATCGGCAACGATTATCGCTGGATCGTTCCTTATTCCGCGCTGCTCGGTGCCATTCTGCTGGTCAGCGCCGATCTCGGCTCCCGGTATATCGCGATGCCGGCCGAAGTCCCCGTCGGCGTTATGACCGCCATTATCGGTGTGCCTTTCTTCGTGTACATCGCCAGGAAAGGAGCGCGGGTCTAACATGAGCAAATACATTCCGCTGCGCGGCAAGGGCGTCTCCGTCCTCATGGCGAAGAGAACGCTGCTGATAACGCTAGTGCTGTTGCTTGTTTGTTTCGTCGCCGTGGTCATCAGCGCCGGGATAGGAACGATGCGCATACCCCCCATCGAAGTCTTGAAGGTGCTGCTCGGCTTCGGCGATCCTTCCGTTGAGATGATCGTGTTGAACCTGCGGCTGCCGCGTATTCTGATCGGCGTGCTGGTCGGCGCATCGCTTGCATCGGCCGGAGCGATTCTGCAGGGCATGATCCGCAATCCGCTCGCTTCGCCGGATATTATCGGGATTACGGAAGGCGCTTCGCTTGGCGCCGTCTGCTTTTTCTTTTTCCTGTCCGAAGCGGTCTCGATCCACATGCTGCCCTTCTTTACGATTATCGGAGCGTTCGCGGGAACGGCGCTCATTTATATGTTGGCTTGGAAGCACGGGGTATCGCCTCTCAGACTCGTCTTGATCGGCATCGGGATGAGTGCCGTATTCAAATCGTTTTCCTATATGCTGATGATCTCGACGCCGAACTTTTTCATTGGAGCCAAATCGCTCACGTTTATGACCGGCAGCATCTACGGCACCTCGTGGGATAAAGATGTGGCGATTTTGCTGCCATGGGTGCTCGTACTGCTGCCTCTTACCTACATTCAAGCCCGTAACATCAACGTGCAGCAGCTTGGCGACGAAGTGACGGCCAGCGTGGGCGGCAGAGTGCAGGTGCAGCGGCTGATTCTGATTCTGCTGAGCATCGCGCTCGCTGGAGCGGCCGTATCCGTAGGCGGCGCTATCTCGTTTATCGGTTTGATCGCGCCTCACATCGCCCGCAAGCTTGTAGGACCGGCCTTCGGCGGCGTGCTTCCGGTAAGCGCACTGATCGGCTCGCTCATTCTCGTTCTGGCCGATCTGATCGCACGTACCGTGCTGTCGCCGCTCGATCTTCCCGCGGGTATTTTCACCGCTGCCGTAGGCGCGCCGTTCTTCATCTATTTGCTGTACCGGCAGCGCCAAGCGTAGCACCGAATTCAACTATAAGGAGTGTGGATCGCCGTGACCGCTTTGGAAGCCAAGGAGCTCGCGTTGTCTTACGGTGGAAACTATATTTTTCGCGACTTGAACCTGGTCATCCCGAAGGGGAAAATCACGGTGTTTATCGGCAGCAACGGCTGCGGCAAGTCGACGCTGCTGCGTTCTATGGCCCGGCTCCTGAAGCCTCAGCAAGGCTCGGTGCTGCTGGACGGCAGCGATATCGCCAAGCTGCGCACCAAGGAAGTCGCCAAACAGCTGGCCATCCTGCCGCAAGGTCCGACGGCGCCGGAAGGCTTGACCGTGCTGCAGCTCGTCAAGCAAGGAAGGTACCCTTACCAGAGCTGGCTCCAGCAGTGGTCCCGCGAAGACGAGAAGTCCGTGCGGGAGGCGCTCGAGGCGACGAACCTGACCGAGCTGGCCGAGCGTACCGTCGATTCGTTATCCGGCGGACAGCGCCAGCGCGCCTGGATCGCCATGACGCTGGCTCAAGGCACCGATATTATTTTGCTTGACGAACCGACAACCTATCTGGATTTGACGCATCAAATCGAGGTTCTTGACCTGCTCTATAAGCTGAATACCGAGGAAAACCGGACGATCGTAATGGTGCTCCACGACATTAATTTGGCTTGCCGCTATGCTCATCACATCGTGGCGATCAAGGATCAGCGCGTCTATGCCGAAGGGAAGCCTGAGGATATCGTAACGGCCTCCATGATCGAAGCGGTGTTCGACCTGTCTTGCAGCATTATTCCCGACCCGATCTTCGGAACGCCTCTGTGCGTACCGCATGGCAAGGGCAGATTGGACGTGGCCGGACGGACTAAGGCATAGCCGGTTGAACGGACATCCGAGAAAACGATTAATTCAAACAACAAAATTATACTGAAGCGAGTGATAATCATTATCATTCATGGGTATACTTGTTGTAGAGAGCGATGCCGCTGCGCAGCCCTTCGAGGTGGCGTCCGATTCGCTCCGGTTCGTCCGGCTTTCCGCTTTCTGTCTGCCAATTGGCAAGATCCTTACGGACAATGGGATGGGTTGCCGGACTGGTGCCCGGAAAGGCGCTCGGCGCGGTTGCCGGGTTGGACGCTCGGGATGGTTTATGGTTCATGGGGTGTGATGGTTACCGAGTTTTAAGTCGCGTCGAATTGCTGGCACGGCATATGGTTGCTTGAGCTGGAACGTTTGGACATGCTTACTGAGCGGCTCGCTTGTGGCAGTGGCTATTGGGTGCGGCTCGCCGGAGGTGGCTTGTTTGTTGGGCGGATAGTTGGCGATAATTTGTTGATGGCGGCTTGCAGGCGGTTGCTTGTTGGGGGCGGCTCGTTGGCAGATGCTTTTTGGGTGCAGCTTGCTGACGGTTGCTTCTTGGGCGCGGCTTGCTAGCGGTTGCTTCTTGGGCGCGGCTTGCTGGCGGTCGCTTGTTGGGCGCGGCTCACTTGAGATGAGGTCCTGCAACTAGATAATCTAACTTTAGTAAACCCCGTGAGAGCATGGTCGCAGCATAAGCAACTCCCACGCGAGAGCCACGGCGCATATGGTGCGCTGCACTCTGACTCCGCAGAACACGTTTTGCATAGTACAACATTCTAACTTCGCGGCACACGCTGTGTCCCACACTGACCCGCCTCCGATTTAACGGATTATGAGGGCTCTATTTCGCAGCTATGGTAGCCTTTCTTAAAAATAGCGGACTTTGGCGGCGCTATCTAACGTCAATCGATGAAATTGGGCTTGATTTTGCCTGATTGTTCGAAAATAACGCCCTCAAAATCCGCTAATCTTGAAAGACATCCAGTATCGAGTAATATTACGGTTCCGGAAACCTTTATTTCCGCCAAGTGTGATATCTCTCGCTCACCGGGCAGCTATTAAAAAGGAGACAGTCGCCACTGCCTCCTCCAAGCTTTAGATTTTCGGCTCAAATGTCTTGCAATCCGTTTCCTCGGAATTCGACGCATGCTGTCCTCTATGGCTGACTACATAGATCGAATTGGCATTGCACTTGTTTCCTGCCGCCCAATACTTGCAGGAATTGACTTCGCAAAGCACGTCTTTAGCCATCTGTACTCACCTCCTGAGTTCTAGTATGGCTATTTGACGTGTTTTTAGACTTTATTCCCATAGGCGTGAAAAGCAAGCGCCCGCCTTTGCCGCGCAATGTTCAGCGGTTAGGACGGGCGTTTGATGTTTCGTTGAAGGGGCTCCGAATAGGAGCCTTTTCTTAACCGAAGAGGTATTCGTTCAACAGCGCTTTGAGCTGCTCTTGTCGGCCGGACTCGTTCACGATCGGCTTGTTCTGCAGCGCGTACGCTTCCAGCGAAGCCAGCGTCGCCTTGCCGCTGACGATGTCGGCACCGATGCCTTCGCGGAAAGAGCGGTAGCGGTTTGCGATCACGTCTTCGAAGACGCGGTCTTCGATCAGCTTTGCCGCCACTTTGAGGCCCTTCGCGTATGCGTCCATGCCGGCTACGTGCGCGTAGAACAGGTCAACCGGCTCGAACGAAGCGCGGCGTACCTTGGCGTCGAAGTTGACGCCGCCGCGGCCGAGGCCGCCGTTTTGCAGCACTTCGTACATCGTCAAGGTCGTCGCGTAAACGTCGGTCGGGAATTCGTCGGTATCCCAACCGAGCAGCAGATCGCCCTGGTTCGCGTCCAGCGAGCCGAGCATACCGTGCAGACGGGATACGCGGAGCTCATGCTCGAACGTATGGCCTGCCAGCGTTGCGTGGTTCGCCTCGAGGTTCAGCTTGAAGTGATCCTTCAATCCGTAGGACTGCAGGAACGCAATCGTCGTCGCCGCATCGAAGTCGTACTGATGCTTCGTCGGCTCCTTCGGCTTCGGCTCGATCAGGAATTGGGCGTCAAAGCCGATTTCCTTCGAGTAGTCGATCGCCATATGGAACAGACGCGCCAGATTGTCGAGCTCCAGCTTCATGTCCGTGTTAAGCAGCGTCTCATAGCCTTCGCGGCCGCCCCAGAACACATAGTTTTCGGCGCCGAGCTCTTTGCCGATTTCCAGGCTCTTCTTCAGCTGCGCGCCCAAGTAAGCGAATACATCCGCGTTGCAGGTCGTTGCCGCGCCATGCACATAACGTGGATGCGAGAACGCATTGCATGTATTCCAAAGCAGCTTCACGCCGCTCGATTTCATATAATCCTTCATCATGCCAACGATCACATCGAGGTTGCGGTTCGTTTCCTGAAGCGTGTCGCCTTCAGGCGCAATGTCGCGGTCATGGAAGCAGAAGTAAGGAATGCCGATCTTCTCGATAAATTCGAAATGCGCCTCCAGCCGTGCCTTGGCAAGATCCAGTCCGGTATACTTGTCCCAGCCGCGAATCGCCGTACCTGCGCCGAACGGATCGGAGCCCGAACCCGTATATGTATGCCAGTAAGAGACAGCGAAGCGCATATGTTCCTCCATCGTCTTCCCGGCTACGACTTCCTGCGGATTATAATGCTTGAACGCCAGCGGATTGCGCGAGCCTTTACCCTCGTAACCGATCTTGCCTACATTGTCAAAGTAAGACACAGAAATTCCTCCCTCGAATGATTTACATACCCATCATATCATTCGGGGAGGAACTTTGTCTATTCAATAAACAAAGTTATTGATAGGAAAATATTTTAACCCAGTTTTACCACGTTTGTTGCCTGAGGCCCGCGGGAGCCTTCGGTTACTTCGAATTCGACGCGCTGGCCTTCGTCCAACGATTTGAACCCAGTGCCCTCAATCCCGCTATAGTGTACGAATACATCCCCGCCGTCGTCCAGGGTGATGAATCCATAACCCTTTTCTGCATTAAACCATTTGACTGTACCTTGTTGCATTGTTTAAACCTCCTGATTAGGTGATAAGGTGAGCTTTTCGCTCTTACGGGGCCGGATAAGCCAACATGATCGCCCGCTGACTGTACCACGTTGATGCTGTCAGAGGTTGGCCCGCCATCTCATCCAAATTGTTCCTTTTGGGGTACCCGTATATCAGAGTATATGCAAACTTTATACAATTATGTGCATTAAATAAAAATTTGCTAAAGATTTTTGACTTGGTGCTTGGATACGGTTGACAATATAGAGGGAGATGATTGCAAACCATGTACTCGATAATTCATCCTTGGAATCAGTGCGCGGTTTGAATATGATCAGGATTTGTGGGAGAAGGCTTGCCGGTACCAGCCGCGTTTGTCTGTATATTTAAAATATTGGGGAGAATGTCTTACGCCTCTGCTCAGCGGGCTAGGTGCTTTAAATGTACTTATTTCCACTTGGATTGCTTTGCGGGGTGGCGCCTTTAAGACGGCCCTTTTCGGGCGGTCTTGGGTCGCTGAGGCGAGTCGGCGCCATAAACGAAGCAGACGGCTCATCAAGAAGAATAGGACAGCATTCCCGCCGCGTAGGATGGATAATAAGAGAGGATAGCGATGAAATTCGTGGATCGTTATATCCTTTTACATCAAGTCAAGTCCGAATCTGCGGCGGGGCTGGCCAAGCCGCTGGCCTTCATTCCCCGCTGGCTGGAGGATCATTCGCCGCTTCCTGAAGCAGGAGCCCCGCTTCCGCGAGCTTGGGCCGCTGCAGCAGCTGCTGCAGGTCAGGTCCTTGCGCTCGCTCTGCGCTGCCTTAGAACAGTGCTTCGGGCTAAGCGTTACCAAATGGAGGAGCTTGCGGATCAGCGCTCGTTCTACGTTCACCCTGCAGCTATGGCAAAAAACGGCCTCCCCGCTCCCAGATTATCATCCTCGGCACCGTCAAAGGAATACATGACGAGCCGACCTGTGTGAGCGAAGAGGCCATATATGGTTGAATGGTTTGCCGGCCATTCAGCTGACTCTTGAACGGAATGGGCTGCCGCCACGTTCGGGACGAGAGCCGCGAGTACCGGGACTGCCCTCCGTGACTTCCGCCAGCTGCCGACCGAGTTCGTCGAACCACTCGCGGTCCCTTGTCTGCAGTGCGATATCGATGATCGCGCGAAGCTCCGTTTCCGTACGAGGTCCCTCTGCCGCTAACGGCTCAATGGCGACGAATGGCGCGTCGACGGTACGGCCTACGATGGCGGTATGGTCGGATTGCAATACATGAACGGCAGCGTAAGCCGCTTCATGGTCGATGCGTTCCACAAAACCGCGAAACTTCTCGTCGTTGGCCGTCTTTCCCGAAACCCAATCGCCTTCGTTCAATGGAATGTGAAAATTCCGCATCGTAATCCCACCCTTTACGTGAAATTGACCCTAGACGGAAATCCGCCCAAATCCTGAAAGTATTAAGATTCTGCAAAGGCGCCTTCCTTACTGTTATTATATTGTTTACAGTTAAAAGTGTCAAGACGGCTATTGGAAGCGCTTCACATCCATGCTCGGGTATCGTTCTATATATTAATATTCAGAAGTGATCAAAGGTGTACCCAAAGTTAGGCGCCATTCTCCGTTTGTTGTGTTTTGGTGAAGTGCGGCTTGCAGAGCGATATCGTGACTGCCGCTGCGAACGGTACGGTGCAGCAGCTTTGTGCCGTAGGCGACGCTGTAGGTGCCGCCGTCCCGGTACGATTCGAGCGGCTTGGCGCGGAACGAGCCGGCGATCGCGGCCAGCGCGGCGTCCGGCTCGCCGCTCTCGGCGAGCCTTCCCTGCAGCGCCGCGTTCCAGGCGCCGGCGAAGCCGAGCTCAGCGAGGCTTCGGCTTGCCGAGCGCTGCCACTCCAGCAGCGCATCGGCCGCGAGCGGGCTCCCGGCGGGGGATTCCAGCTTCACGATCAGGAAGCTGGAATCCCCGTCCGCCGAGCCCGCGAGCAAGAGCGAGACGCGCCCCGCACCGGCGGGCGCATCCTCCATGCCGAGGGCAGCTTCGCCCTCGGCACGGAAGGCGGCGCCATCCGGCGCCGCAGCCGCCGCGCGCAGCCCGAGGCGCTGCGCAGCGGCTTCGCCGGCCGGCCGCGCGGCAGCGGCCGGGCCGAGATCGACGCTGCAGTATCGCAGCGTCACCGCCGGCGCGCCCGCGAACGCCTCGCGGGCGCCGGCGAGCAGTGCGGCCGTGTCCGCGGCCGCATCGGCTCTGCCCTGCGCCGGGTTACCCGGCGCAGCGGCGCCTACTGCGGCTTGGGCGGATACCCGCGCCGCAGTCCACGCGTCCGGCTGCAGCCAGCCGGACAACAACAGTCCCGCCGCAAGCAGCCCGGCGGCGAGCAGCGGCGCCGTCCGGCGGCGCTGCGCAGCAGCTCCTTCCGCGGCTTCCCCCCGGCCGCTCCGCTCCGTGTGCATTCCCTCGTATAGGCTCTTGTGCGCCTCGGCCTCATTTTCTCGCGCAATCCGCTCTGTCGAACCGCTTGCCGCTCCATTTTGACCGTTTCGCATCATCCGCACGCCCTTTTCCGCCGATCCGCCTGCCGCTCCAACTTGACCGTTCCGCATCATCCGCATGCCGCCCGCTCCTTCGTTACCGATTCTAGCAATCTATCAACCAGCATTGCCGGAATTGAGCCTCGCTAAACCTAAACAGACGTTTCAACAGAACAAAATCCCCAATAGCGGCGTTACCCTCCGCAGCATAACCCCATTCCTTTCGGAGCTTCGCAAAAACTCCCAAACAACAATAAACCTCGTCCTCCCACATGGGAAAACGAGGCTCAAACCTCAATCGGTTAAATCGAGAAGGTATGGATCGATCATCTTCAAGAGCATCAGGGCATCTCCTGCACCTATGCTTCCATTATCGTCCCAATCTTGCAGTTTCGCCATCCGGGCGGCTAACGTCTGCATCGTCAACCGTCCAGCCGCCTCAGGGAACAAATGCCCCTTCAGCCGCTTGCGGAAAAGCTCCTCTTCTTCCCTGCGGGAATCATGCAAAGCAAGCTTGCTCTTGCCAATAATAACGCCATTAGAGTCCAGTGCGTATACCACAAGCTGTTCCGTTCCCGCCGGCAGCGGTGAATTGGCCGGAATGTTCGCCACGTAGCTGCCGCTGTCCTGCCTTGACCATTCCTGGATCTCGGTTCCTTGTGCATCGTCCCAAACTAGCCGGATATTGACGATGGCGGACTGATCTTCAATCGGCAGCAGTTCCACCGTTCCGCGGTATTCGCCTGCATCGAGGTCGAGATCGAGCTCCGCAATTCCGCGTACCGCCGGATCAAGCACCGTTCCTCCCGCGTCCGTAATCGGAAGCGTCACACCGGTCGCACATTCGACAGAACAAATCGCTGTCGAGCTTTCGTTGGAAAACACATAAAGCTTGAATTGAGTGGCGCCAGGGGGTATCGGCATCGGTCCGATGGTCAGGAAAGGCGCATATTCCTCGGAAGTTCCTACAACTCCAACATGGGAACCGGACTTGTCGGCGAAATACACTTTATACACTGCACGAGACAGCGGTACGCTCTGCCCGCTCCAACTGAACTTGCCGCTAATCACTCCATTCTCCGGCGACTCATCGGAGAATGTCATCGATGTCGGCGACCAAAACGTCTCCACATTCAAATCGGCATTCGTGAAATCGGACGTAACCGGAATCTCCAGCACTGTCGTCCTGTCGAAGTAATTCCTGAAATCATAGCCTACACGTACGATATGGTCGCCGGAAAGCACGTGATGGAACGTATATGCACCCAGCGCATCCGTCTCGGCTGTCATCGTACCGTACTCTTCATGCACCAGTTCCACTTGGATATGGGCCAAAGGCTGGCCGGTGGCCTTATTTTTCAGCGTGCCCCGAACGGTGAAGCCTCCATCCGTCAACGGCTGCGGCTGCAGCGGCCTTGTCGCCTTCGTAGGGTATTGGTCGTTAAAACCGTCTCCATTGCCATCATGAATATAATCCCAGCTCACATCGTCTCTGCCGTCACTGTTGGAATCCTGAATAGGCAGTCGAGGCAGTCCGAGCTGCGAGTCAATGTTGTCCCCGAACGCATACAGTGTACCCGAACTGTTGACCACAAAGGAGCTGTACGCTCCTGCGGCAATGTACGCCGCACCCGCCAGCGTCGTGGAGTCCAGCACGACCGGCGTATACACCTCATTCACCGACGGGTTCGATGGGTACGTGAAATGCAGCAGTTGGCCATGGCTGTCTTTCCCCATACCCCAAACATTCCCGTCTCCCGTAAGCGCCAAAGAATGCTGCTGCCCCGAAACGATCTGAACGACACCGCGCCCCCTCAGTGCTTCAATCTCTATCGGAGCCGATGCGGGCGCTTCTCCGCTCATATAATCGACATAGTCGCCGTTACCGAGCTGACCGCTCGTATTGCCGCCCCAGCCATACACCGTATCCGACACGGTTGTATAGAAGGCGCTGTCCGACGCCGAGTTTGTGAAAATGTGCCGGACGACGAGGCCGCCTTCTCCAGTTCCGGCGATTTGCTCAGGCTTCGCTGACGTATATTGATACTGGTTATTCCCTAATCCGAGCTTACCAAAAAAATTATACCCCCACGTATACACCTTACCATCGGTCGTCAGCGCCATCGAAAACGTTTGTCCTGCGGCGATTTCCTTCACATTCTTCAGAGGCTTATCGGTGTCCAGCATGACCTGAACCGGCTTGTCGCTGTCGCTGTTCCCCCCGTTGCCAAGCTGTCCAAACGCCCCTGCACCCCATGCCCATACCGTTCCGTCGGTTTTCAGCGCGAGCGTGTGATTGTTCCCGACCGCGATCGCATAGACTGCATTGAGAACGCTGCCGTCAGCATTCTTCACCTGTACCGGTGTGGGCCGTCTTGTGCGCGTGCCGTCGCCGAGCATACCGCTGAAATTTTCACCGAACGTCCACACCGTTCCCGCTTCCGTCAAGATGACGGAATGCTCGTCGCCGACTCCGATATCCGCCACCCGTCCCGTCTGCTCGACTCCGGCCTGATCGACGAGATGAATGCGATGTGGGAGCTGATAGGCATAATAACCCGTCTCGCTGCCCGTCAGTCCGGAATTCCCCCATGACCATACGGTGCCGTCTTCGGCTAGTACGAGAGTCGTTCCCTTATCCGAGTTGGATGTGGAGGCCGCCTTGAGCACTTTCCCGGCCGCCGTTGCGGAAGCTTTATGTATCGTTGGTGCCGAGAGGCTGAGCGTGGATATTAGCAAGGAGGCTGCCAGCACGAGCGCAGTAATTTTTTTGTTCATGGTAAATAATCTCCTTCTATCGGGAAGCTACCTGCTACTATACCATAATTTTGTTGCCGGAAACTGCGGCTTTCGTCACAATTTTCGCCGGATTTTTCCACGAACCTCTTATATGCCAATGATGCAACGGTTGTCCGTTAGCGGCCATTCTTCCCCTCCCCGCCGCTTTCGTTCCAATTTATGCTGTTCATTCACGCTAGAGGCTCTCAGCGAGACGCAAGCAATTATACGAGAAGAAGCACGATACTGCGATCCAATGCGGACCCGAACGGCCTCTCTCGCAACGCAAAGAACGTGCTCAAGCTTCCCGCCCGGCACGTTTCTTCTGATCCACGCTAGTAGACTTCTTATTCTCCTGGTCACTCATTCACACTAGCACGTTATAATTCCCGCAGTTCTCCCTGTCCACGGAAGCACGCTTCTTCTCCCCAGGGTCCCCTGTTCACACTAGCACATTCGGGTTCCCCCGGTCTTCCTAACCACACACGAACACTTACTTCCCCAAGCTCACTGCCCCCGCCCGGTCGCGTTCGTATGTTCTTGCTGAAGCCGGTACTCCGTCGGTGTGACTCCATACTTACGCCGGAACACCTGGGTAAAATGCTTCATATCCGCATACCCGATCCGCTCCGCGATATCGGCCAGCTTCAGCCGCGGGTCGAGCAGCAGCTGCTTCGCCCGCTCCAGCCGGAGCTGAATGACGTACTCCTTGAAGCCTTGCCCGGTCTTCTGCTTAAACAGCTGGCTAAAATAGACCGGATTCAGGAAGACGACCGACGCCACCTTCTCCAGCGACAGCTCCTCGTGGAAGCGGGTGCGGATGTACTGCAAAGCGATTTCGACGACGCTGTCCCCGCCGCTGCGCTCCTGACATTCATATACACGTCCCGCCGAAGCCCGCTCCAGCCGCCTGACCTCGTCCGGCACCTTCTGCACGTCCGTCATATGCTCTGACAGCAGCACTTGGAACGGCACCTTCAAGTACCGGAGCAGATGCCGCCGCAGCGTGTCGCTTAGTCCGGCTGCGGTTTCTCCTTCGCGCAAAGTGACCAGCCCGAGCAGCGTATGGCTGTCCAGACTCGTCACGAAGCCGCGGCCGGACTGGTCGATCAGCTCGGACAGCACATTCTCGATAATAAAATGCTCCAGCTGCACCTTCTGGTCGCTCTCCAGCCGCACCATGACCAAGTCGAAGGAAGGATGCTGCTGCAGGAACGTCCCTAAATCAATCGTGCCGGTATCGAGCCCTTTCGCCCACCGCTGAAAGACCGCTTCCCGCAAATATTTCAAATTCGTCCGCAGCAAATTCGCTTCCGACGTCTGCGCGTTCTCGCGCTTGAGCTCATCGGCCAGCGATTCCACCAGCTCCACGAGCCGCTCCTTGCCTATTGGCTTCAGCAGGTAATCCCTCGCTCCGAGCCGGACCGCTTCTTGCGCGTAGGCGAATTCCGAATGGGCGGAAATGACGACCCATTTCACGTTCGGATGCCGCTTGCGGGATATGCTCATCAGCTCCAGCCCCGTCATGCCGGGCATCAGGATGTCCGTCAGCACGACGTCAATCGGCTCGGTGCGCAGCACCTGCACCGCCTCCTCCGGCGATGCGGCCAAATGGACGGAGCAGGCTGCTACCGTCTGCAGCAGCGTCCGCTTCACGCCCTGCCGGATCACATTCTCGTCGTCCACGATCAGGATATGCATCTCATCCAATCCCCCTGTTCCGCCATTCGCCCCCGGCCTGCAGCGGCACTTCCACGACTACGGTCGTCCCTTCGCCTTCGCTGCTCTCTACACGTATCCCGTAGCAGCTGCCGAACATATGAACGAGCCGCAGCTGCAAGTTATGCAGCCCGATGCCGCGCCGCTGCCGGAAATCCGCCGTTTCGGCCCCCGCTGCCGCCGCCTCAGCCGTCGCCTTGACCGCCTCGCCCCGCGCTTCCCCGGCGAGCGACTGCTCCAGTCCCCGGAGCACATCGTCCTCCATCCCGACGCCGTTATCCTCCACTACGATTTCGAGCCCGTGCACGCCGCCTCTTGCATATACGCGCAGTAAGCCGTTGCGCTGGCGCAGCGGCTCCAAACCGTGCTTCACCGCATTCTCGATGATGGGCTGGAGCGTCATCTTGGGCAGACGGATGTCCATCCACTTCTCCTCAACATCAATATCGGCCGTAAAACGCCCTTCCAGCCGATTCTCAATAATCGTCAAGTAGTGCCTCACCTGCGTCAGCTCATCGCGCAGCATCGCATCGGCGTTGTCCTCCCAAGACGAGCTGTAGCGGAACAAATGTGACAGAGACAGCACGACCTTGCCAAGTCTGTCATTTTCCTTCTCGTCCAGCATCCAATAAATCATGTCCAGCGTGTTATACAGAAAATGCGGATTCACCTGCGACTGCAGCGCTTGAAGCTGCGCATTCTTCTCCGAAATGGACGACAGCCGCACGCGGTCGATCAGCTCGTCCATCCGCTGCACCATCTGGTTAAAAGAAGAAACCAAAATATTGATCTCTTCGTAGGACTTCACCTTGAGCTCCCCGCGGAAATTGCCCATCTCCACCTTCTTCATCTCGCTGATGAGCCTCTTAAGCGGCCAGGAAATCGTCCGAGAAATGAAGGTGGCCAGCGCCGTAGCGAGCACAATGAGCACCGAGGCGACGATGAGCAGAAAACGTCTCGTCTGCTCCAGCTCGACATTGAGGTCGGAATCCGGCGTCATGCTGACGATCGTCCAATCGGCCAGCGCCGGCTTCGCGGCGACGACCAGTTGGTCCGGCCGCTGGCTGACAACAACCTGCCCGTCCCGCAGCTGCGGCCGCTTGCCGTCCGTCCACTCCCCGGCAGCCGATGGCCGCACAGTCCCGCCGCTCGCCGTTGCGGAGTCGGAGCCCATACCGCTTCCAGTACCTGCAATTGCGCCGGAACCGGAACCTGCAATTGCCCCTGCACTTGCACTTGCACTTGCACTTGCACTTGCACTTGCACTTGCACTTGCACTTGCACTTGCACTTGCATTTGCCCCTGCACTTGCCCATGCACCATCAGCTTCGGCACCACTCGCACCCGAACCTACGCCTGTATCAGCTCTCGTATCGGCTCCCGCACGAGCCCCTGAATCAACACCGGCCGCGGCTCCCGCTACAGCCACAGTCCGCCCCTCAGCGTCAACCACGACGACCTCGCTGTGTTCGCCAAGCCGCATATTATCGAGTCCGGCGACGATCGCCGCCGCATCGACCTCGATCAGCACGACGCCGATCGTCCGCTGCTCAAGCAGGTCGTACAGCTGCCGTCCGTACGAGAACACCTGCCGCTTCTGCGTCGGGTCGATCAGCGACCCGTCGTGGACGCCGAGCCAAACGAGCTCGCCGTTCGATTGCCGCAAGCGGGCGTACCACTCCGACCTCCCGTAGTTCTCGTCAATGGCGCCCAGGTAGTTTTCGTAGCTGTACACCGCACCGTCCGGCGAGATGACGTGCAGACCGACCACGTCTTCGCGCGAATAGTACAGCGTCGCCAAAATATTCGTAATCGTCCGTTCGTTAATCGCTTTTACCGCGGCGTCCGAGGCAGGCCGGGTCAGCAGCCTCTGGATATCGAAGTTATTCATCACCGATTTCGTGATGCTGTCGTAGCCCTTCAGCAGCAAATCGAACAGCTGCACCGTCTGGGACGCATTCTTCTCGGCGATGCTCCCGATTTTCTCATGAAACTGGGTCGTCGTCCGGTCATAATACAAATAACTGGCAATCAGCAGCATCCCCAGCATCGAAAACAGGAATAAGAGAAAGAGCCGGGTCCGGATCGTACGCAGACCGAAGCGCATCATGATGCAGGCTCCTTTCGCCCGGCGTGCGGGCTTCAACTTATTCCTATCGTATCACAATCGTCAACCTTTGACCGCTCCTGCGGCTATCCCCTTCGTAATACGCTGCGACAAGACGAAGTAGAGCGCTACGACAGGCGCCGCCCCCATAACCAGAAACGCTCCGATCGCGCCGTAGTTCGTATTGTACTGGCTGACGAAGCTGTTGATACCGAACGGCAGCGTCTTCAGCTTCTGCGAGGAGATGAACGTGGCCGCGAGAATATACTCGTTCCAAATCGAAATGAACGTGAGAATGCATACGGTCATAATCGGCGGCACAAGCAGCGGCAAAATAATCGAGTAAAACGTCCGGTACGTCCCCGCCCCGTCCATCACCGCCGACTCCTCCATCTCATGCGGCACCGTCTTCAGAAATCCGCTGAGAATAAACACCGCAATCGGTACGGAGAACGCCACATAAGGCAGGATCAGCGACAGACGCGTGTTGAGGATCCCGAGATTTTTAAAGATCAGCATCAAGGGCAGCAGCGTCGCCTGAAGCGGAATCATCATCCCGAGCAGGAACAGCAGCATGACGAGCTGCCCGTACTTCCAGCGGAACCGCGTAATCGCGTAGGCCGACATTGCGGCCAGCACGACGACGCACACCATCGTAATAGACGTGATCAGCACGCTGTTGCCGAGGTACGTCATGAAGCCGCCGCCGGCATAAGCATCCTTATAGTTGACCCACTGCGGGATGCTGGGCAAAGCGAAAAAGCTGCCGGACAAAATCTCCTCGTTCGTCTTCAGCGAATAGGTCACGAGCCAGACGAGCGGATACAGCTGCGTGACGAGGAGCACAGACAGCAGAAGCCACACCAGACTTTTCGATATCGTGAATTTGCGTGTCATCCGGGCATCCTCCTCACATCAGCCGGTTCTCGATCCGGCGGAACACTTCGTTAATAATGACGGTTGCAATCAGACATACGGCGACAAGAACGGTTGCCAGCGCACTGCCGTAGCCGTATTTCAGCGACAGGAACGACATGCTGTACATATGCGAGGCGATCACGTCGGTCGCATGCGCCGGGCCGCCGCCGGTCATGACCCAGATCAGCTCGAACGACTGCAGGGAGCCGATGAAGGCGAGGACGAGCGAAATTTTGAAAATCGGCACGACGAGCGGCAGCGTAATGTACCGGTCCGCCTTCCACCCGTCCGCACCGTCGATACGCGCCGCCTCGTAGATGTCCTGCGGAATGTTCTGCACGCCGGTGAATTGGATGAGTACGTGATAGCCGAGATACTGCCAGATGGCGACGAAATATAAAGCGAACATCGCAATCTCCGGCTCGGTCAGCCACGAACGGGTCCAGTCATCCAGGCCGAACGTGATCAGCATTTGGTTCAGCATGCCCCCAAGGGAGGCGGGGTTGTAGATCGTCTTCCACAGCTGGCCGATGATGACGACGGAAAGTATAACCGGCAGGAAGTAGCTCGACACGAGAAAATTCGGACGCCGCACGTACCTACTGAGCAAAATCGCCACGAACAGCGCGACCGGAATTTCCAGCATCGACACGAGCGCGAACACCAGAGAATGCTCTACGGCAGGCCAAAACAACGGGTCGGCTGTGAACATCGTCTTGAAATTGTCGAGCCCGACGAAGGTGGACATCCCGATACCGTTGGACTCGAACATCGCATTGTACACAGAGAACGCAATCGGCACGAAAACAAGTCCGATATACAGCAGCAGGCACGGCAGCACGAAGACCGCTATCGTACGCATAGGCACTTTCAGCACATTCACAGCATTCACCTCTTTCGCGTCACTAGGTATTGGCGAAAAAAATTCGATGCAGGGGGAGCCTCGCGGCTCCCGCCCCATCGAACGGTCGAGACTTACTTATTGTTGGCCTCAAAAGCCGTTTGATGTTCTTTGGCCACGTCTTTCGGATCGACTTTCTTTACGAAGATGTTCTGAATGCTCGTCAGGTGCGCCTGCGAAGTACCCGGGTTCATCGTGTTGTCGAAGGAGAGATCTCCGCCCTTCACGCCTTTGAACAGTTCGAATACGGAGATGGCCAGATCGGAGTAGCCTGCCGCCTTCAGATCGGCGTCGAAGTTTTGCGCGAGGCCGACCGCATTTTTGTTGTTAAACTGCTCTTTCGGGAAGTTCAGCATGAAGTAGTTCAGGAATTCCTTCGTTTCTTTCAGGTGCTTGCTGTTTGCGGACACTGCAAACGCGCTGCCCGGCGCGAGCATGAATTCGTCCGGATTGCCTTTGCCGCCTACCGTCGGGAACTTGAATGCGCCGATCTTGCCCTTCACCGAGGAATCGTCGATCGCTCCGGTCGCCCAGGTGCCCATGAAGTACATGGCCGCCTTGCCGGTCTTGAACAAATTCTCGCCGGCGTTGTAGTCCATCGACGTTGCGCCTTCCTGGAACGCGCCGGCTTGGACGAGATCCTGGAACTTGCTGACCGCATCCGTGAAAGCCGGGTCATTGAACGTCTTCTTCTTCTCGCTTACATCCTTCAGGAAGCCCGGGCCGCTCGTGCGGAGCAGAATGTTCATGAACAGGAACGAACCGGTCCAGGAGTCCTTCTCGCCGATAACCATCGGCTGAATTTTCTTCTCCTTCAGCTTCTTGACGACATCGATCATCTCTTCATACGTCTTCGGCACTTCGACGCCCGCTTGCGCGAACAGCTCCTTGTTGTAGTACACGACAGCGATGTTGTTGCCGTCCGGCAGCGCGTACACGTTGTTATTGAACGTATACCAATCCAGAATTCCTTTCTGGAACGTGGCTTTTAGGCCGTTTTGATCCAGCATGTCGTTCAGCGGCGCCAGGAGGCCTGCGTCGACGAACGGCTTCATCTGAGCAGCCGGGTTCACGATCGTAATGTCCGGCACCTCTTTGGCTGCGGCTTGCGTCTTTAGCTTGATTTTCTGCTGGTCGGTGTTCAGGGAGTCGAGCTCGATCTTCACGTTCGGATGTGCAGCCTGGTAATCGGCGACGATCTTCTTGAGCGTCTTGGCCGAAGGCGTAGCCGGATCGACGTAGATGTTCTGGAAGGTAATGGTGACCGGCTGGTCTTTCTTCTCCGTCTTAGCGGCGTCTCCGCCTGCCGCCGGCGTTGCTTGGTTAGCGCTTCCATTGCTGGCCGTCGCACCGCTGCCGGAGCTTCCGGCGCTTCCGCAGGCTGCCAGGCTGAGCGAGAGCAGACCGGCGAGGGTGAATTGCACGATTTTCAACGGTTTCATCGGTTTTTTATCCCCCTAAATGGTTGATGTAGCCTTATTATGGAACAATATAGGGGTAGCGGCAATGTGCGAAATTAAGAAGTGAGGTTTGCATTTTTAAGGTAACGAACCGGGGCTGCCACAAGCTCCGCAAAGGAGATGCCATGTCCAACATCACCGCCAAAGATACTCCGCGGTACCCGCGCCTCAAGATGTCGACCTTCAACGCCACGATTTTGCGTATGCGCAATCCCTACGTTCAGATGTGGTGGTCCGCGGCGCTGCCCGGTTTCGGCCATCTCATGCTGGGCAAATATTTGCAGGGCTTCATCCTGGTCGGGTGGGAGTTCTTCGCCAATATGCACGCCAGTCTCAACCAGGCGATCTATATGTCGATGGTCGGCGATTTCGATGGAGCCAAGGCGACACTGAATCTGCATTGGGCGCTGCTGTACATTTCGGTGTATGTGTTCACAATATGGGACGTTTATGCCCGGACGATCGATTTGAACAAGGTAACGCTGGCGGCCATTCGGAGCAACGCCCCGATTAATCCGATGAACATCGGAACCCTCGGGATACATGGCTTGCGGCCGGTCAAGCAGTGGCTCACCATTTTCTTGACCTTATTCATGCCCGGACTGGGACAGCTGTACCTGCAAAGCTTAATGACCGGTATTTTTTCCATTTCGTTATGGCTGGCTGCCTGCTATTATTCGAACTTTCCGATAGCCGTCGTTCTTACGTTGACAGGACGGGTAGCCGAGGTATCCCGGATCGTCGATATGCAGTGGATTTTGTTTTTGCCATCGCTCTATTGCTTCGCTCTGTACGATGCGCTGGCCTCCAGCATAACGGTGAACCGGATATACGAAACCGAGCTGGGCGAGCATCTGAAGCGGAAGCATCAGCAAACCGACCAATTCAACATGCCAATATGAGAACGGGGAATGAACGATGCATCTTGTCGTCAGCTTCAAGTATTCGTTTAATTTGGAGCTTGCCATGAGCGAGCTGAAGAAATATGGCTACGGCGAGGAGAAGGTACTGGCGATCCCGATGCAGCCTTTTCACCGCTCTTCGACGTTAACCGATATGGTGTCCGAGGATTCCGCCTCACTGTTCGATATCGGGCTCGTACTCGGCACCATCGGCATGCTTCTAGGCGTCATCTACGGGAATCTGCTGACCTTGGGACCGGTGCTTTGGGGACTGTTCGGACTGCTTTTAGGCGGCGGAATAGGGATCCTCATCCAGATTTTGATTTATCAGAAGAAGAAGCGAACCTGGATGCTTCCCGCTCATCGTCAGGTGATTCTGATGATTCGTTTGGACGAGCAGGATCGGATTTACGAATTGGAGGAGATCTTGAAACCGTACGAGCCGACCGGGATGGCGACGGTGGAAGGGCGACGCGGGGACAACATTTGATTCAGGCTGCCTGCGGGGAGTTATTCGTCCGCCATTTCCCCGCCCACGTCAGCTTATTTTCTGGCTGCATCCCGAAATCGGGACAAATTCCCCGGCGGAGACAGCGAAAAAGCCGGACCCTCAGGTAACCCTCAGGTCCGGCTTAATGACGTTATACGGACTGCAGCAGCCTGCTCTCCAGCGACCGGATGACGTCCTTCACAATCGTTTCGGCGGCGCTGCCGGACGGCAGGAACGACATGCCCCGCTTCATCGCCCGGCCAATCTCGGGATCGGCCAGGAATTGCAAGATTTGCGCAGCCAAATCGTCCGCACTAAGCGCGATGCTGGCCGCCCCCTTCGCCTGAAGGAACAGCGCGTTCTCCTTTTCCTGGCCGCGGAACGGCTTATAGATGAAGATCGGCAGCCGAAGGGTCAGCGCTTCCGTCAGCGTCAGGCCCCCGGCCTTGGTCACGATACAGGAGGACGCCGCCATCAGCTCGTGGATCCGGTCGACGAAGCCGAAGATGTGCACATGCGGATGATACCCGTGCGTAGCCTCGAGCCGCTGGCGCAGCTTCTCGTTGCGGCCGCAGACGACCGCCAGCTGGCAGCCTCCCGCTTCGAGCAGCGTATAAATCATTTGATCCAGGTGGTGAAGCACCCCGTAGGAGCCCGCCGAGATCAGCACGAGCTTCTTCTCCTTGTCGAATCGCTCCGTGATGCCGCTTCTCACCGCGGGAATAGATGCCGTCTGATGGAACGCCTCGCGGACCGGGATGCCGCTGACCTCGATGCGCTCGGGCTTGAAGCCCTTCAGCGCCATCTCCAGCCGCAGCTCTGGAGCGCCGACGTAATATTTGTACGTGTCGGGATGGAACCAGCGCGCATGCAGGGCATAATCGGTTACAATCGTGAACGTTGGAATGCCGTGCTCCCTCCCGAGCTCCGGCGCGGCGCCGAACGGGAACGTGTTGATGATCGCATCGGGCCTCTCGAGCTCCACGATCTCTTTCAGCTTCTTCCGCCCCAAATAGTTGAACGCCTTGCCCCACGTGCCGTCCGGCTTCGTATCGCGGGTCATATAATAGGTCCAGCCATAATAATCCAGTCCGTATTTGGACGACTTCGTACTCTTCAAATACAATGTCGACGTAATGGAATGCAGCAGCGGGTGGGCTTCCTTCATCAAATCGATGATGCTGACATCCTTCATCCCCTCCGAATAAAGCCGCTGCTGCAGCGAGCGCGCCGCCTGAATATGGCCCTCTCCGTAACTGGCTGTTAGAATCATAAGCTTTGGACTACGCTTCATAGAAGTGGCCGCCTCCTCTGCATACGGGCACCGATGTCCCGTCCAATCCCTGTATAAATATATTGCGCATATATTGGGTCTAGCTCTATTTTTTTCATTCGCGTTTGCAGGAATACGTGATATGGTCTACGGCATACCTCACCATTATCGCAACGAAATATTAACCCCATATTAATTTCGCCTGAAAAAATGTGACGCTTTCCCGAAAACGGGCACAAGCCCCGGAATCGTTCGCCGAGGCTTGTTCATCGGTTGTTCGGTGCTGCTCCAATTATGATAAATATCCCATGATAATGCCGGCGGTTTCTTCAATCGCTTTGTTCGTAACGTTCACGACCGGGCAGCCGAGCTGCTGCATAAGCCCGTGCGCGTAGTCGAGTTCTTCCGTAATTCGCTGCATCGTCGCATATTTGGAGCCGTCCGGGAGGCCGATCACTTTCAGCCGCTCCATACGGATCCTCAGCGCGTATTCCGCATCCATGGTCAAGCCGATGATGCGTTCCGCTGGGATTTTGAACAGCTCCGCAGGCGGCTTCACTTCAGGCATGATCGGCAAATTCGCCACCTTGATCCCTTTGTGCGCCAGAAAAATGCTCAGCGGCGTCTTCGACGTCCGCGATATGCCGACCAGCACGATCTGCGCCGACAGCATGCCGCGAGCGTCCCGGCCGTCGTCATACTTGACGGCGAATTCAATAGCCTCGACGCGGCGGAAATACTCTGCGTCCATCTCATGCAGCAGTCCCGGCTGACGCTTCGGCGCATCGCCGAACGTTTCGACGAACGCCTGCATCATCGGCCCCATCAGATCGACGGTGCGGACCCCGAGACGGACGGATTCAGCCTTCATCATCTCGCGCAGCTCCGGCTGGACAAGCGTGTACGAGACGAAGCCGCCGGTCTGCGCCGCCTCTTCCATGATACGCCGAATATCATCCTCGTGCCGGAGCTGGCCGAACCGCTTGATCTTGGCGTTCACACCGGGAAACTGGCGAAGCGTGGCCTGGGCGACCGCATCCGCCGTCTCTCCCGTAGAGTCCGAGCATATGTAAATCAGGTGAAGTTTACTCATCGTCACCGCCACCTCCCCCCAAGCGGAACCCGGCTGCAACCTCAACCAGCACCCGCGTCATGCTTGTCTTGCTGACACGGCCTACAACCTCCAGCCAATCCTCGCCGCGTTCCCCGCTTCCAGACCCCGTTCCGGAACGGCGAACGACGACAGGTAAGCTTTCCACTTGATGGTGAATCATTTTGCGGGCGGCGTCGATCACATAATCGTCAGGCCCAACCGTAACGACGTTCGGCTTCCGAGTCATCACCAGAGTGACCGGCATCGACGCGGCGCTCGCATTCCCCAGCGTAACCTTGAGCAGATCTTTGCGGGAGACGACTCCAAGCAATCCGCCATTCTCGTCCGCAACGACCAGGCCGCTCGTATTCTCTATAAACAGTGTAACCACCGCATCGTGCACGGTTGCCGTATCGCGAACGATGACCGGGATGCCTTGAATGTCCTTCACCTTCAGCTCCAGCAGCTTCCGTCCGCCCGCAATTCCGTCCGGCGCCGCTTTTCCTGCCGTGTAGCCGACCTTCGGCTTGGCGTCCAAATACCCGAGCATGACCAGCACCGCCAGGTCCGAGCGGATCGTCGGCCGGCTGATGCCTAGCGTCTCCGCGATTTGCTCGCCGGTTATCGGCGCTTGCTTCCTTACGAGCGCTACGATCTCCATCTGTCGATTCGTCAGTTCGATGCCCGTTCCCCCGCTTTCTGAGCTACGTTCGTTAGCTACTACTATAGTCAAAGCGGCGTCCAAATTCAAACCTTCCGCACCCGCAGATCTCACGCATCAAGAGTCTATATAACACACACTAATCAAATATTTGACACAATATAATATTGATTATACCTATTTAATGTGTGAAAATAAAACCAAAACCACCTGCTATTAGGCGGCATATTGGAGGAGGATCCGGGATGGAGAGAGAACTGGCATTAGAGATGGTTCGCGTTACGGAAGCTGCAGCACTGGCTTCCGCCCGCTGGATGGGCCGCGGCAACAAGCATGAGGCCGACGGAGCGGCGACCGCCGCGATGCGGGCGATGCTCGACACCGTCAGCGTGAAAGGCACCGTGGTCATTGGCGAAGGCGAGATGGACGAGGCGCCGATGCTTTATATCGGGGAGAAAGTCGGGAGCGGCTCCGGTCCGGAAGTCGACGTAGCCGTCGATCCGCTGGAAGGCACGGAGCTTGTCGCCAAAGGCCTGAACAACTCGCTTGCGGTTCTGGCGATCGCCAGCAAAGGCCAGCTCCTCCATGCCCCTGACATGTATATGCAGAAGCTGGCTACCGGTCCGGCGCTGAAGGGCATGCTGCGACTCGACGACCCGATCGACACGACACTCCGCCTTGCGGCTACCGTACTGCGCAAGCCGATGTCCGACGTCACGGTCATGGTGCTCGAGCGCGAGCGCCATGCCGATCTCATCCGAACGCTTCGCGAATCCGGCGTCCGGATTCAATTCCTTAGCGACGGGGATGTCGCCGGGGCGATGGCGCCGGCGTTCGAGGAGTCCGGCATCGACCTGTATGTCGGCTCGGGCGGCGCACCGGAGGGCGTTCTTGCCGCGGCTGCGCTGCAATGCTTGGGCGGCGATTTCCAGGGCCGGCTGCTGCCGGGAAGCGACGCCGAGTACGAACGCTGCCTCCAGATGGGAATCCCCGACCCGAATAAGGTGCTCGGATTGCCCGAGCTAGTCGGCACGGACGACGTGATCTTCGCCGCAACGGGCATTACCCCGGGGCAGTTCCTGCCGGGGGTCCGGTACTTGTCCGGTCAAAGAGCGGAGACGCATTCCCTCGTCATGAGAGCCCGCACGAGGACGATCCGTACCATCAAGGCGCAGCACTACCTCCCGAACAAGCCGTACCTGCAAAATACTTAATTACGTATATCGCTTTGTCTTTTTGACTGATTCGCTCCTATTTGAATATCGTCCTCTCCGGTGGTATAACGGACTTACCCAAGGATAAACGGCTTCGCCGTCCTTCAGGACGAGCGCGTTTACCGTAGCGGAATCAGCCAAGTATAACCGACTGTTTATACTTGCTGGTGCTGATGTAGGAAGATATCCCGCGAGGAGCGTGACTGACCGTTGCTGTTTTATGCTACTTCCCTGATTGCAGTTGCCGTCGACCTGATCACCAAACGGCTCATCGCTTTGCACGTACCGGTCGGCGCTTCGATGCCGTTCTGGGAGCCCTACATTCAGTTCTATCATTACCAAAACAGCGGAGCGGCACGCGGCTTGTTTCCCGGATATGGCCGGTATATGGCCGTATTCGCTATCATCTTCGTCGTCGCCGTCCTCTATTACCGCAGGAAAGGCCATCTTCGCGGCTTCCTGCAGGAGTTCGGCACCGGCCTTCTTGTTGCCGGAGCGGTCGGTAACGGCATCGAGCGGGCGCTGTTCGGCAAGGTGACGGACTTCCTTGTCTTCGGGAGCGGCAGCGGCATTCTGAATATAGCCGACCTCTTCATCAACGCGGGTACGCTGCTAACGCTAGCGGGTATGCTGGTCGAGCATCGAAGGGACAGGCGTGGCCGGACTAAAGCGGCGGAGACATTTTACCGATAACTAAGAAGTACGCTATTGATGGATCTGCAGAGAGGAGACGCTGGCTATGGACGTCGCCGCACTTTCGATTTCGCTGAGCCAGAGCGCGCTGTCTCAGAACGTCGGCATCCGCCTTCTCCAGATGGCCAAGGAGCAATCCCAGCTCCAGGCCAGCAGCGTGGTGCAGATGCTCGAGCGCAGTGTACAGCCGCATCTTGGCGGTCAACTGGACATTCGCGCGTAACGAAGCAAGCCCATGGGGAGAGAGTCTCCCTATGGGCTTGCTTTCATTTTCCTCGTATTCCGTTCCGTCTTCCGGCATTACATCAATACGAAAATATAGAACAACGCTGCAATCACGAAACGGTACAGCGCAAACCATTCCAGCCTGAGCCGCTTGATCAAATTGAGGAACGTGACGACCGCAATCATCGCGACCACGAACGCGGCAATAAAGCCGATCAGGAACAGCACCAGTGCGTCGGAGGTCAAGTACTCGCGGCTGTCGTACATGTCCAGCGCCGTAGCGCCCAGCATAACCGGAACGGAAATGATGAAGGTGAAATCCGCCGCCGCTTTCTGGCTCGTGCCGAGCAGAAGGCCGCCGGAGATCGTCGAACCCGAACGGGAGAAGCCGGGCCACAGCGCCAAGCATTGGAACAGCCCGATGCCGAATGCCTGCTTATATGTAATGTCGTCGGTTTCCTCCGCCGTCACCCGGCGCTTTGCCCGGGCTGCAACGATCATCAGAATACCGCCGATGACGAGACCGACCAAGACCAGCGTAGGGGATTCAAACAATACGCCTTTGATCAGCTTCTTGAAGATCAGGTAGGCCACAAGTGCGGGGATCATAGCGAGCACCATATGGATCGCGTTCAATTTCTTGGCGCGGAAATTAAATTTGAGCAGATCGAGCAAAATATCGATATACCGCCGGAAATACAGAACGAACACCGCCATAACGGCGCCGAGCTGGATGACGATCTTAAACGTCGTTGCCGCGTCCCCTTCAAAGTTCAGCAGTTCGCCTACGAGAATCAAGTGGCCTGTCGACGATACCGGCAGAAATTCAGTCAATCCTTCCACAATTCCTAAAATAATGGCCTTAATAATGTCTAACATGAATGAATGTCCGCCTCTCCTAATATTTTACTGCTTCTTCCATAATAGTCACGATGAGCGCCGTATTCAATAGACCATCTAGTCCATATCATTATAGCACCCCAGCTTTAATTTGGATAACGAACTTGTAAGATCGGATTTCTGTTCTTTCGCATGGACTTTAACGATGTTTTACATCATTAAGCTAAACAGTCGAGACGACCTGGCGGGCGTTAACGATGCAGAACATCGCTAACGCGTCCGGCTTCCGGGGCTTCCAAGCTGCTACCTCAGCTTCACCATGGAACCGCCGTCGTATATCATCCGCCCTTCGTTACGCACGCACGGAATCAACCGTACCCCCTCTTGCAAAAACAGCCCGCAAAAGCACCGTTACGGCAGCCCAAGCCAGCGGGCCATGTACATCAGCATCTCATTGGGTCCGGTAACGGGAACGCGAAACACATAGAGCTCGAACAGCACGAACGCCAAAAACATGAGTCCACCGTATACGTACGCTTCCCGCCGATTCCGGCTCGATATGAGCCGTCTTGCATCCATAAATGACAGAGCGGACAAGACCGCTGCAACAGCGAGCGATTTCCAAATCACGACATCCTTCTCCTTTGCTTACAGCCTGCTATTCCTGCATTTTCGACAAGGTCGGTTCGACGACAAGGCCGTTGCGGCGAATATGGGCGTCCACTTCGACCTGCAGCTCGGCTTCCTTCAGATACTGCTCCCAGTTCGCCTTCATGCCTTTCCAAGCCTTTGGGTAAAATCGCCGCACATCCCGCCCGATGCCGAGCACATCCGCCCCCAGTTCTTTGGACCGCTCAAAGGCAGTCTGAATGTAGCTTTTCATCTCTTCCCCGACCGACTTCTCTACTTCGGCCCGCAGCTCCGATTGCAGCAATTTGTCGGTACAGGTCTGATCCATCAGATTGCCCTCCGCGAACAAGCTCACCTGCAACTGTACGCGATCCGAATCCATCTTAATGCGCCTGTTGTTCTTGAAGTCGGTTACTTGATAAACAAAATATTTAGGGCTTGCTGAAAAATCAAAAAATCCTTATCTCACAAGGGTTTAGAGGCACTTTTG